>NZ_VPBV01000011.1:0-89341 GCF_013418545.1 Acinetobacter sp. YH12136 | reverse complement strand
AAAGTTTTACGTACTTTAACTGAATCAACCTATGAAATTCAGCCTCAGCAAAGTCATTATGAATCTCTCGAAGTAGATGAGTTCTGGAATTTTGTTGGAAATAAAAAGAATAAACAATGGCTTATTTTTGTTCAAAAGTCATATTTTACCTCGGAGAAACCGGACATTTTTATTGGTGAGAATATAGACACTTTAAATGGGTTCTAACACTCTCGTTTCGTATAACAGCCATTATGTTAAATGGAAGGAAGCAAAATAAGTTAACATTTTGCTTCCGGCCACATTAAGCTAGAGTTTTATTTAAATAAAGCTATTTAGTAATCATTAAATTAATTAAAATCTAAATCTAACACCAGCTCCATATAACCAACCTTTCTCAGAGTTTGATTCTATTTGCCACGACGTTTCATCATTACCTTTTGAATACTCATAGGCAATGTCGATATAAGGCATGATCTTTTTACTGATTTCATAGCGAGTTTCAAACCCTGCGGTTGCACTGCTTAAACCAGTTTTTTTCGCATATTTAGAGTCATCACTAAAGATAGCATCCAACTCTAAATAAGGTTGAATAATCAACTTTTGCGTAATCAGAAAATCACGTTCCGTTTCTAGGCTAAAGCCCGCATAATTGTCTTCTCCCGCATAGAGATAAGCATCAGTTTCAAAGAAATATGGCGCCATACCATGTAAGCCAATCACCGCATCAACATTTTCTTCGGTGTCTTTGCGATGATCATTGAGTTCAACTTTTTCACTACGATAACGTGCACCAATCTGTGCATCCCAAAAGTCTGAAATCATACGGCTATATAAAAGTTTGGCATCATAATGTGCATCATGCGATTCTTCTTTATCGGCATGAATTTTAATAAAAAGCTTATTTTCATCTGTGCCAATACGGGTTTCAAACTCTGACTTTAAATCACCTGTGCCATCTTCATTGACAAGCCACTTATTGTCCACTGTCGTAATCGCATAAATTTGCGCACCGTGTTCTGAGCGATGATCATAATGCGAACTCTGCTGAGCATTCGCATCTGGTACATGATGTAAATGATTAACCGTAGATGTTGCCTGATGTTGTGCCTGATTCATTTGGCTATGGTTCATTTGAGAGCGATCCATTTGCATCGGCTGATTTTGACTAGAAGATGTAGCAACTGTCATTTTTTCAGGCGCACTATGATCTTCACCATTATGTGCCAAACTCACTGCACTGACCATCAACAAAGAGCTTGCTAAAACAGTTTTAGAAAAAAGATTAATGGTGCGCATGTTGATCTCCTTTCTGTACTTTTTGATCTTGCTGTTTCTCTGTTGATTTGTGATGCATTGGCTGATGACCTGCATGTTGATGGTTCATCGGTGCTGAATGTGCAGCATGATTCATTTTCCCCATCATCTGCATGTGTTGTGCATGCTCTTGTGGAGAATGCTGTGAATGATCCATCTCAGACATCGCTTGATGATTCATTGATGGTACATTTTTTCCATCAGTCTGAGCAGTTGAATGATGCCCTTCGTGCGCCAAACTTAAGCTTGTTAAACTCAATACCGCAACAGAAAAAAACGCTTTAAATACAAAATTAGTGATGTGCATGTCCAGCTCCTTTTTGCTCAGTTACTTGGTGAGTTTGAGTCGAATTTGTACCTTGAATTGGCGTTGTAGACACTTGTTCATCGCTAACATTTGCCACGATCAACTTGTTCATCATTCCTGCACTCATGTGATACAACAAATGACAATGGATTGCCCATTCGCCCAACTCATCCGCAGTTAATAAAGCAGTGACTGTTTTACCCGGTGGTACAATCAATGTGTGTTTATTCGGCATATCTACCGACTCTTGACCATTCTCCAACTGCATAAACATGCCATGTAAATGCATGGGGTGCGCCATCATACTGTCATTAATAAATTTGATACGGATACGCTCGCCATACTTCACTTTTAATGGCTCAGCATCGCTGAATTTTTTACCGTTAATCGTCCAAATATAACGCTCCATAGTACCGCCCAAACGCACTACTAATTCACTGCTAGCTTCACGAGTATCTTTTTGCGGTTCTAAAGATTTTAAATCACTATATTGCAAGGCTTTATTGCCCGCAGGTGTAGATGCATTTGCCCAACCATAAACCACTTGATCATTTTCTTGTGGTTTTGCTGTGCCATGCTGTGAATGATCCATTTTCGAGTGATCCATGCCTTGCATATCGCCATGGTTCATTTTTGAATGATCCATTTTCGAGTGATCCATGCCTTGCATATCGCCATGGTTCATTTTTGAATGATCCATTTTCGAGTGATCCATGCCTTGCATATTGCCGTGGTTCATTTTCGAATGATCCATTCCTGCATGATCACCACCACCATGTCCCATATCTTCCATGGTCAAAAGTGAGCGTGGACGTGGTGCAGGCATATGAATGCCATGTGTCATAGGATTTAGTTCATTGTGCAGTGTACCAATCGCATAGCCTGAACGGTCAATTGACTCAGCTTCAATTTGATAATGTCCGCCTTTTGGCTCCACAATCACATCATAAGTTTCAGCTGTGCCAATACGAAACTCATCCACAGCAACAGGTTTTACAGGCTGACCATCAGCACTGACCACAGTCATTTTCAAGTTAGGAATACGGACATCGTAGAAAGACATCGCAGATGCATTCACAAAACGTAGGCGAATTTTTTCATTCGGTTTAAACATTCCTGTCCAATTTTGTTCAGGTGTTTTGCCATTAATGAGGAAGGTATAACCTGTAACATCCGACATGTCGGTTTTTAGCATACGCATCTGATTCCACATTTTGCGGTCAGACCATGTCGCTTTTATGCCATCACGTTTAACCTGCTTCCAAACATCACCCAAGGTTTCACGCTGATCTTGATAATATTCAGCTGAAATTTTAAGATCTTTCTGAATTTGATCACTGGTTTTTTCATGAAAATCTGACAACATCACCACATAGTCACGTTCAGCTTTTTCATGTGCTGCCAATGGTGTTTTACCTTTTGGATAAATCACAAAAGAACCATATAAGCCGTCCTGTTCCTGTCCTTTAGAATGAGCGTGATACCAATAAGTCCCGCTTTGGCGAATCTTGAATTTATAAACATACTCGCTTTGAGGCTTAATACCGTTAAAACCATTAAATCCCGGTACACCATCCATAATGCCCGGCAACAACAGTCCGTGCCAATGAATAGAAGAATCTTGGTTTTTTAAATTATTTTTCACGCGAATGATGGCTTCATCACCCTCTTCAAACTCAAGCAAAGGCGCAGGAAATTGACCATTTACGGTAATGCGCTTTACAGGCTTTCCAGTTGGGCTGACCACTGCTTCATCAATAACAAGCTGATATTCACGCACTTCGGCAAAAACCAAAGGCGACGATGCAAAACAAATACCTGCTAATAGGTACGAACTAATTTTATGAGACATAACTTAACCTTAATTTTTGAAAAATAAATAAATTTTAAAAAAAATGGTTAAGTTTTAGGAGGACGTGAAATTTCTTGCCAATACCCATTTAGATATTGGTTGGGGTAATAAAAATTAGGCTGATCTATAGAATAGAAGGTATCTAGGGGATCTAGCGAGCTTTGCAAAGAATGAAGACATGAGATCTGTGTCTGGCAGGATAAGCTAGAACATTCCTGACACTTTTTGTGATCTATATTCTGATTAAGAGCTAAATGATTATGGCAATCGGTATTCGTCTGTACTTCGTGATTAATACCATGTTGAGTGACTTGCTGTGCTTGATCTAAACAATGATCTTGGCTCATTTCAGTTTGCATATTGATATGCATTATCTTTACTGATGCAACAGACACACTACTCCATCCTATGGCAAAAACCATAAGAAAACAAAACCAAAGTTTTTTGGAGAGATGAGTCAACACGAATGCTATCTAGGAATAGAATTTAATCCAAAATATCTTAACGGAATTTCAAATATTTACAACCCAATATAATTTAGTAGTTTCTCTAAAATTAACATAATACACGTTATGCGAAATTAGAAAAATGAGTTTATTGCACTGATATTTATCTGTTTTTTAAATTTTAGACCTGGGTTGGTGCCCAGGTTTTTTTATTGCGTATAACAGCCATGATGTTAAATAGTTCTCTTTTTAGATAAATATTCATGTTTTCAATACATGCTAATTAGAGATTTTGAACTCAAGCAATTCTATAAAATTTTAACTTATGTGTACCTCTACTTTTAACTTCGGTTATTTATGGGAGGATTACCGGTGGCCTAACTTAAATAAAAAGTCTCCGACAAACCCGGTACGGTTCACTATCTATTGTTATTCTTACCTGAAATTGATGTGAGCTTATAGAGACAAGGTAAATTTGCAAAAGTGCCGGCTATTCAGTGTTCATTGAATGTTTAATTTAATTTATTAAGCTTGACCTTGGAGTGGCTCTAAGCCTTATACTTGGTACAAATTTTTCGATTGTTATGATGATGCGTTCTACTACATGGATTACAGTCTTGGTTGGATTGTTCATGTTCCAAAGCTTTTGGAATGTGGCGGCGGCCTTTTGTGTCCATGAACAACAGCCTCAATCACAGCAGAGTTATCATTTTGGTCATCACCAAAATACCTTGTGTGCCAGCGATAGTCGTCAACACGATCATAATGGACAGTCAGAAAACATAAAAACATTCAGTAGCGATTTAGAAATCGGTGAAGATCATCAAGATCATCTACCATCGATGACGCATTTGATTGTACAAAATGAAAAAGTAGATGTGTTTCATCCAAGCTCTGAAGTTAAAGTGAATCCACAATTTCATTGGAAAAACAGCTATCAGGCTCCTGACCTGTTTCAACAAAGCCCACCTCCCGAATTTTCCCCGCTCATGGTGGGGTAGCCTAAAACATTCCCACCACTTTTATTATTTAAATAAGTGGGAAAAATCATGTCTTCACAATCAATTATACTCTTGCGTCATAGCTTGGTTGCTTGTATATGTGCAGCGGCTATGCAATATAGCTATGCTGAAAACGTTACCAGCTTTGAATCCGCTTTAGCAAAAGTACAAAGTTACCAGACTCAAGACAAGCTGTGGCAACAAGTTCAGCAAATATCTGAATTGAATATTCAGCAAAGTCGGTTATGGCAGAATCCAAGTATAAGTTTAGAACAGTCTGGCTTTGGCTCAGGTCAAGAACAGGAATTCAATGTTGGCGTTAGTCAACCTCTAGATCTATTTGGTCAGCGTAAGCTGAACCGGGTGATTGCCAATACCTCGAATCAACAAATCCAATTGCAACAGCAATTATGGAAGGCACAAAGCCAACTGATTGTTAAATTTGCATGGTCGCAATTTGCACTTGCTGAGGTTGAGCAGTCTGCTTATTCAGTACAGTTAAAAACAAGTAAAGCCAATCTGGACAGTGCCCAGAAACGCTATCAGGCAGGCAGTATTGCCCTGGTTGATTTTGAGCGTACCCAAATTGAAGCGCTAGAAATCCAACGACTTTATCAGCAAGCGATGCTGAATAAACAAGCTGCCGGTCGTCAGCTGTCTAATTTGTGGGGGGGAGAAACATCTTCACATCTTCAATTGAATAAAACCGCTATCCCTTGGCCAGAGCAAAGTCTCCAAACTGTGCAACGGTATATTGCTGAAGGGTGGCTAGAAAAATTCTATGCCTTGAACATTCAGCAATCGGATCATCAAATTGAAAATTTAAGAATTCAGGCACGTCCCAATCCGACTTTAAATGTAGGCATGAAACGTAGCAAAACCCCTAATGAAAGCAACGATACGACTTTGGCAATCGGCGTGGCTATTCCACTGAATATTTTCAACCGCCAGCAATATGCGATCCCGATGGTCCAGCAACAGCAAATATTGCTGAACCAACAGCAGCAGCGTGAGCTGAAGCAACAAATACTCAATATTGCCAACAGCATGCATCAGCTCAAAGGTTTACGTAGCCAGTTCGATGCCACAACAGCACAAGTTACTTTGGCGACCAAAGTTCAGAGCCGTACTTTACAAGGGTTTCAGGCAGGGAAACTGTCCATTACCGACGTTCAACAAGCAACCACCCAACTGCAGAATCTTCGATTGGGTCAATTACAAATTCTACGTCAAGCTTGGCAAACTGCCCTCGCAGCTGAGGCACTCAGTATTGGCACAAGTTATGAAGAAATTAGCCGTTCGGATGCCTATACACAACTGAATAAAAAGGCAGTCGAAGCATCGCAAAATTTAATCAATGGGGGAGCACGATAAAATGAACGCCAAGCAAAACGGAAAAATATCCCAGTCTCTCATGATTGCAATTTTGATTCTGATTACGGTCTTGGTCAGTCTGGTTATTTGGTTAAGTTCAAAAAAAACTGAATCTGAGGGGCATGGTCATGATGAGGGAAATGCCGAACATTCTGATGAAGATAGTTCTGAAGAAGGACATGCTGAAGAAGGCGAAATACAACTGACCAGCCAACAAATGGTTGAACAAGGTTTAAAAGTTGCTGTTGCATCCACAGGATTGGTTGAAAAGCTGACAACCCTGCCAGGTAAATTGGTGGTGAATACCGATCAACAAGCGCATATATCGCCTAATTTTAGTGGTCATGTCGAGCAGGTCAATGTGGCTTTAGGACAGAGCGTGCAAAAAGGACAAACGCTGGCTGTACTAATCGTGCCTGAACTGATCGACCAACAGGCAAATCTGCGTATGGCACAGGTGAATCTGGATTTGGCCCGTAAAGATTACCAGCGCGAACAGCAACTCTGGTCACAGGGGATTTCTGCCAAACAGGATTACCAGCGTGCCGAAAATGCCTACCGTCAAGCGCAGATTACTGTCCAGTCCTCACAAGCACGTTTAAATGCATTAGGTGCAAGTGGCAATAACAATGGGCGTTTTCTGATTAAAGCACCGATCTCTGGGGTGATCAGTCAAAAAGATATTGTGGTCGGTGAAAATGTGCAACTGGCTAATCAGCTCTTTGTCATTGAACAGCTGAAAGATTTATGGCTTGAGTTTAATTTGCCGAATCAATTCTCAGGTCAACTGCAAGCCGGGCAAAAAATTGACTTTAAAGTGAATGATTCAGATCAAATCTATAAAGCTACTGTACAAAGCTTAACCTCTCAGGCAGATGTACAAACAGGGCGTCTGGTGGTGCGCGCAAAACTCGATGCGCAAGCTACTGAGTTGCGTTCTAATGTGCTAGTGAGAGTGTTGATTCCGGAAGCTACAGCAAAATCAGCCCTTCGGATTCAAAAGTCTGCGCTGCAAAGTATTGAAGGTGAAGACAGTATTTTCATCGTAGATTCAGAACAAAAAGGTCAAGTCCACTTAAAAGCACAGAAAGTGCAATTGGGGCAGGCTTCAAGTGATGGACAATGGCTTGAAGTGATTTCTGGGCTGACTGAAGGGCAGAAGTATATCGCTCAAGGCAGTTTCTTGTTGAAATCTGAATTAGAAAAAGACGAGGCAGGCCATGAACATTAATTCTGATCTGCCAAAACCAGAAGGTTTATTCGAACGAATCATTCAGTTTTCCATACAAAATGCGATTTGGGTGTTGCTCTTTGTCTGTACCTGGATTGCGGTCGGGGTGTATAGCTATCAGAAACTCCCGATTGATGCTGTACCCGATATTACCAATACCCAAGTCCAGATTAATACTCAAGCCAAGGGTTTTACTGCGCTTGAAGTCGAACAGCGGATTACCTATCCCATTGAAAATGCCATGGCTGGCATTCCGGATCTGGAGCTTACCCGTTCCATATCCCGTTATGGACTCTCTCAAGTCACCATTGTCTTTAAAGATGGGACTGATATTTATTGGGCCCGTCAGCAGATTAACCAACGGATACAGGAGGCGCAATCTGAGTTGCCTGCACAAATCGCACCGACGATGTCCCCCGTTTCTACGGGTCTCGGTGAGATTTATCAATGGGTACTGAAGGCAGATCCGAATGCGAAAAAGCCGGATGGAACTGCATACACGCCGATGGATTTGCGTGAGATTCAGGACTGGATTGTGCGTCCTCAACTGCAACGTGTTAAGGGAGTTGCAGAGGTCAACAGTATTGGTGGTTTTGAAAAAACCTATGTGGTCTCTCCCGATTTAAACCGGATGCAGCAACTGAATATCTCATTAGAACAACTGCAACAGGCTTTAGCGCAAAATAATGAGAACCGAGGTGCAGGTTATATTGAAGACAATGGTCAGCAACTGACGGTACGTGTACCGGGTACATTCAATGGGCTTTCTGATATTGAGAACACCATGCTGGGTAGCCCAAATGGCAGCCCAATTCGGGTTGGTGATATTGCGCAAGTCTCTATTGGGCATGATTTAAGAACCGGTGGGGCAACCTATAACGGCAAAGAAACCGTTTTAGGGATTGCCATGATGGCGATGGGTGGAAATAGCCGGACTGTTTCTAAAGCTGTGGATGCCAAGCTTCAAGATATTCAGAATAGTTTGCCTAAAGGGGTAGTGATTGAAACGGTGTACGACCGTACTACCTTGGTTGAGAAGGCGATTAAAACCGTTCAGAAAAACTTGGTAGAGGGAGCAATCCTGGTCATCATCATTCTGTTCCTGTTTTTAGGGAATATCCGTGCTGCCTTGATTACTGCCTGTGTCATTCCACTCTCTATGCTGTTTACCTTAACCGGGATGGCACAGAAAAATATCAGTGCCAATCTGATGAGTTTAGGTGCACTCGATTTCGGCATCATTGTCGATGGTGCTGTGGTGATTGTCGAAAACTGTATCCGGCGTTTAGCCCATACACAGCAACTGTTAAAACGACCTCTCACACAAAGTGAACGCTTTAAGGAAGTTTTTCTGGCTGCCCGCCAAGCACGTCGTCCTCTTATTTTTGGTCAGCTTATTATTTTGGTGGTGTATTTGCCGATTTTTGCTTTAAGTGGTGTAGAAGCAAAACTATTTCATCCGATGGCTTTAACCGTTGTTCTCGCACTGGTGGCAGCTATTATTTTATCGATCACCTTTGTGCCCGCTGCAGTTGCTTTATGGGTTAAAGGGGAGATCAAAGAAACGGAAAGCCGTTGGATGATCTGGCTCAAAACCCGATATCAACAGATATTGGATGGAGCCTATCATTACAAAGCGGTGGTTTTAACTTTTGCCATTTGTCTCTTGGTCATTACGGGTCTGCTCAGCACGAAGATTGGCAGTGAGTTTGCACCCCAGCTGAGTGAAGGTGATTTTGCGGTACAGCAATTACGTTCTCCAAGCACAGGCTTGGAAGAGTCTTTACGTATTCAGGAAAATACCGAAAAGCTTTTACTGAAAAACTTTCCCGAAATTAAAGCTATATTTGCCCGTACCGGGACTGCTGAAGTGGCGACAGATGTGATGCCACCGAATATTTCCGATGGTTATATCATGCTGAAACCACGTGAGGAATGGCCAGATTCAAAAGAAAGCCTAGATGCACTTCGAACCCGAATGGAAGCTTATCTTGCGACAATTCCCGGCAATAACAGTGAGTTTTCTCAGCCTATTGAGCTACGTTTTAATGAACTGATTTCAGGTATACGCAGTGATGTGGGGGTGAAGGTTTTTGGTGATGACATGCAGGTTTTGAATACTGAGGCTGCAAAAATCGCGAAAATCATTCAGCAAGTCGCAGGTAGCAGTGCGGTGAAAGTTGAACAAACTTCGGGTCTGCCTTTACTCAATGTAGAGATTGATAAAGCTTTAGCTGCCCAGTATGGCTTGAGTGTGAAATCTATTCAGGATGTGGTGGCTGCAAGTATTGGTGGACAAAGCGTGGGAGAGATTTTAGAAGGCGATCGTCGTTTTGATTTTGTTATCCGTCTTGGAGAGCAAGACCGTAGTGTCGCATCTGTTTCCCAGTTACCTATTCAGCTTCCAAATGGTGGCAGTATTTTATTGTCGGATGTCGCGCAAGTCTCGACCATTGAAGGAATCAACCAAGTCAGTCGAGAAAATGGTAAACGCCGAGTTGTGGTTACAACGAATGTTGAAGGGCGTGATTTAGGGTCTTTTGTTTCTGATGTACAGACACAGCTCAAAGCATACACTTTGCCAAGTGGTTATTGGATAGAATATGGCGGTCAGTTTGAAAATTTGGCTTCAGCCAAAGCACGGATGCAAATCGTGATTCCACTGGCTTTAATCACTATCTTTATTTTACTGATGGCGGTCTTTCACAATGTCAAAGAAAGTCTATTGGTCTTTACCGGGGTACCCTTTGCCTTGACCGGTGGTGTGCTGTTCCTTTGGCTAAGGGATATTCCATTATCGATGTCAGCTGGAATTGGCTTTATTGCCTTATCTGGTGTTGCAGTCCTCAATGGACTGGTAATGCTGACCTTTATTAAGGAATTAAGGGACAAATATCCAGTGCATAAAGCCGTGTGGCAAGGGGCTATTTTGCGCTTAAGACCAGTGTTGATGACAGCTTGTGTGGCTTCACTGGGTTTTGTACCAATGGCGCTGGCAACCGGAACAGGGGCTGAGGTTCAACGGCCACTGGCAACCGTAGTGATTGGCGGGATTATCTCTTCAACATTACTAACTTTGGTGCTGTTACCCGTGCTTTATCGTTGGATAAATGAAAAGAAAGTTTCTTAATCCAATAGATTAGTCGATTTACAGCAGAGATATTGGCTGTTATCCAATATCTCTGCTCATCATAAATAGAATAAGGAAAATATTTTATGTCAGAACATCATGATCATAGCCATGCGGTTGTTACTGAAGAAAATAGTAAGAAGTTAATGGTTGCCTTAGGTTTAACGACTACTTTTTTAATAGTAGAAGTTGTCGCTGCTTTTATTACCCAAAGTTTGGCTTTGTTATCTGATGCAGCTCATATGTTTACTGATGTAGCCGCTTTAGCTATTGCTCTTGCCGCTATCAAAATTGGTAAAAAAGCCGCAGATGATAAAAGAACTTTTGGCTATCAGCGATTTGAAATTTTAGCGGCTCTGTTTAATGCGGTGATGCTTTTTGTGGTAGCAATATATATTGTATATGAAGCTTATCAACGTTTTACGAATCCTGCTGAAATTCAAAGTGTTGGAATGATGATTGTCGCGGTCATTGGTTTGGTCATAAATTTGATTTCAATGAAAATCCTTTCTGCTAGTGCTGAAGGAAGTCTAAATATAAAAGGTGCATATTTAGAAGTTCTTAGTGATGCTCTAGGATCGATAGGCGTGATTATCGGAGGAATAGTTATTTATTTTACCCAGTGGATGTGGGTTGATACCGTAATCGCTGTGTTAATTGGCTTCTGGGTCTTACCTCGAACTTGGATTTTATTAAAACAAAGTATTCATATTCTGCTTGAAGGAGTTCCTGATGAGATTGATATTGAGTCGTTAAGAAATGATTTATTGAAGCTAGAGGGCGTTGAAGGGATTCATCAGTTGAAAGTCTGGGCTATATCCTCAAGAAATATTCATTTAACTGCTCATTTGGTTGCTCCGAATAGCAATACAGATCAACTCTATCAAAAGGCCTTAGAAGTTCTAAAACATAATCATAATATTACTGAAATTACGTTACAAATAGAAAATACGAAATGTAATACATTGAACCAACATAAACACTAATTTGGACTTTAGTCTTCATATAGATGTTTTGTGTAACTTTAAAGTATACCCTAAAGTTACACTGTGAAAGCTGTAAAATACATGTCTCATTTAAATGAAATTCATACATACGTTACATGTAACTTTTAAGATTAAGATTCATTAGTTACAATAAGCAGAAATAGTCATCTAGTAGATAACAATATGAAAGGTCATAAAGTTGGATATGTCAGAGTCAGCTCTATTGACCAAAATATTGGACGCCAACTTGAGGGAATTGAAGTAGACCGATTATTTGTCGATAAAGCTTCAGGAAAAAATACAGCCCGTCCTAAATTTCAGGAAATGCTCAGCTATGTCCGTGAAGGTGACATGATTGTTGTGCACTCTATGGATCGCTTCGCTAGGAGTCTTAAAGATTTAGTGACTGAGGTTGATCAGCTTGTAAAAAGGGGAGTGGCTATTCAGTTTGTGAAAGAGAATATTACATTTACGGCTCAGGCCACCCCGATGGATAATTTGATGTTGCAACTTGCAGATTATTGGATAAATCAGCCACTAATTCCTGTAAGCAGTTTACCAGTCACTCCTATTGCTAGTAGACCACTTTCAATTGAAACTAGGTATTTCACTCACTGGGTATATTAATGTTAATGGATTTGATGTTAATGAAATAAAGCCGAAACGCTGATAAAACTCCATCGCTTTTTTATCTTTAGCATGTATTACAACAAAATTAACACCAATAATTTGAGCAACTGTTGAAACTTGTTTAAGAGCATGGGCTAAAAGCACTTTCCCAATTCCTCGCCCCTGAACGGTTTGATCAACGGCAAAGCGACCTACAACTACACAAGGGAGCGGATAACGAGGTAATCGTTTAGTAAGCACAGTATCAACTACATCAAATCCTATGGATGTGCTGGATAAACAATAAAACCCTCTCACTTGTAGATCATCATCAATAGCAACATACGTTTTACTTGTTCCTGATTTCTGATGTTGGGATGCATACTGTTTTATGAATTTATTTAAATCATCTTGCCCGCAATTAAATGATTTTTTCTGATGATGGGCTTGTAAAACCTCAATTTTCATCTAATAAACTCATTAATTTTTTCATCTCATCATTTGCAGGGCGTGGGTTCTCAAGTATGTTCATTAACATATCTCGATCAGCATTATTTACTTTTAACTCATAATTAGATTTAAGTAATTCTTTTGCTCTTTCAAATGAGGATTGAAGCATAAAGGAACTTACACTGAGTCCCAATAAATTCGCAGCTTGTTCAATTACATTTTTTGCATCTACTGTTGAACGAATATTAATTCGTTCCGTTGCTAAGTTAGTCATATCCCACCCAACAAGTACATCAATTTGATGTACAAATTATAGCAGATTAAGATTGTGCTTCAAGATTCAAATTTGGATATTTTGTTTTGAATTATTTGAATAGAAAATCAATGGCCTACTACTATCCAAAATGAGTGGCAGGATTTGAATAAGAATAACTGGTAGGTTTACATAAGAATACTCAGCAACTTATGGGGGCTTTTGCCCAATTTGAACGAGAGATTATTTTAGAGCGCCAAAAAGAAGGGATTAAGATTGCAGCGGCTCAAGGTAAATATAAAGGTCGAGTCCATAAGTTAAATCAAGAGCAGGCTGAAGCTTTACGACACGCCTGGAAAGAAGGGAAATATCCATCGAAAGTCGATTTAGCTAAAGCTTTTGGTATTAGCAGACAGGCTGTCTATCGCTATTTGAAAAATGAAAATGTCATCGATAGACTTTATATTTGAAGCAACAGAAGACCTAAAGGGCTTTACTGGTATCCATTGATTGTTCAGCAACATTAAATAAAACCGTGGAACATTGATCAAAGAATAGGCGTGGAACGTGAACAATCATAAAAAAAGCCCATTCGAGGGTGAGTGGGCTATAAAACTGAAATCAACACATTGAATTATAACACAATTTAAAAAGTATTGCGTATAAGGTGTATTATGTTAATTTTAGTAGAACTAATAAATCTATATATTTGAAAATGTCATTTTACTCAATTAAATACTCTTCAGATATTTCACACTGTTCAACAAAAAAATGATCATGTGAAACTAAAATTACAGCGCCCTGATATTGGCTAATAGCCTGCGATAGAAGCTCTCTAGACTCAATATCTAAATGATTTTCTGGTTCATCAAGCAATAATAAATCAATACCATCAGGATAGTGACTCATTGCTAATAATGCGACTTTCAATTTTTCACCACCACTCAGTTCTGATAGTTTTAATAAAGCTTTTTCACGACGAATACGTAACTGACCTAACAAATTTCTCCACTCAACTTCAGTAAGATTGGAGTTATAAAGTGCAAGGTTTTCGATTACGGATAAATCATTATTTAATAAACTAAAGTTTTGATCTAAATACAAACATGTTCCACTAAAGAAAATATCATCACGTTGATGGGTAGAAATCAATTTCAATAAGGTTGATTTACCAATTCCATTAGCACCTTTAAGATGGATTTTTTCGCCAGCTTTCAATGCAAAATTAATTTTATTTGTTGCTGTATGGGGTAGCTTTAAATCATGAATTCTTAAAATCTCTCCTTGCTTCGTACTCTGTAAGTGGAATTCAAACTTCTGAGCTTTGATTTTTTCTACAATGGTCTGCCTATTAATCAGACTATTTTTCAAATCATCAGTTTGTCGAGTTTGTTGGGCACGTAGCTTACCTAAGCTTTGTCCAGCATTTTCCTTTTTGAAATCTAGAAAAATCTTTGCTTGAGAATTAGAATCACGAAGTTCATTGCCTTTAGATTGACGTTTATTCGCTTTCATTAAGCTATCATGTTGCCGTTGTTTTAACTGCTTTAATTCTTTTTTCTCATTATTAATAGACTGAGTTAATGCATCCATGTGTAGCTGATGCTGTTGAATGTAATGCTCATAATTACCTTTGTAGTGTTGTAAGCCTAATTCAGTTAAAGCATAAATATGTTGGACTTGATTGAGTAATTGGCGATCATGACTAATCAGGCATACACCACTAGGGTGTGCCAAAATACTCTCAATTAACCATTGTCTAGATGTTGAGTCTAAATGGTTGCTTGGTTCATCTAAAAGTAGATAGTGATCCTTTTTTAAAAACAAACGACATAAAGCCAGCTTTGTTTTTTGTCCTTCACTCAGTTTTTCTGTTGGAAAGTTCAAATCCGTAGGTAAGTCAGCATTTTCAAGTATATTTTGCCATTTTTGTGGTAAATCCCAGGTATTTTCAACTAACTCATAATCATCAAAACTAGCTGTATTGTTCTCTATACGCCGAAAAGCATGATGTAAATGATCTACCTCTAATGCTTGTGCAATATTTTCAGCATTAAGGCGTTCTAATTGTGCCAAATAATCATGTTGGATATTCCATGAAACTTGACCACTATAATGAATATCTAAAGCTTGGCTTTGATCTAATATTCTGAACAATAGGGATTTACCTAAACCATTACGTCCAATTAATGCAGAAACCTGTCCTGATAAAAGCGTAATGTTTAGCTGATCAAACATTTTCTGTGTAGAAAATTCTAAATTTAAGTTTGAAGCAATACATGCATGTTGCATAAAAAATTCCTCATGTAGAGGATATGCAAAATAGTGAAGATTAACTTATAAAAAACAATATATTATTTAGGATATAAAGTAGAGACCAAGAATATATAGCCACAAGTAGAATCTATTTTGCACATCAAAAGTTTAAAAATAATGATGAGAAAATGACTTACTTCATTGGCGTTACTCTTGGGAGGATGATTTGAATAAGGTTATTTTATAATGATAAGACAATCTGTCAAGCTTGTACTAAAGCTTCTAAAAGTTATTTAACATAATGGCGGTTATGCGAAGTCGACTTGTAATGCAATTTGCATTACAATATTCCTAGTACATTAAATACTTGGGAAATATGATGGCTACTGTTAACTTCAGGATCGATGAAGCCCTTAAAGAAAAATCTTATTCAATCCTTAAAGAGCAAGGTATTGCACCTACTGATTTCTTCACTAGTATTCTTGAGTATGTTGCTACGACTGGGAAACTGCCTGTCAAAAAAGCTTTGCTTTCGGAAGAAGATGAAGAATTATTAGCTCTTGTCCGTAAGCGCATTAATGATCCTAAAGAGATGTTTGAGGAAGTCACATTAGATGACTTATAAGCTTTTACGTCACAAGGACTTTACAGCAGAATGGGAAAACTCCCTGTTGCTATACGAGATCAATTTAAAAAGAAACTAGCCAAAGTCATAGAGCAGCCACATATTCCAAAGAATATGCTTAGAGGCGATCTTGCAGGTTGCTATAAAATCAAATTATTAAAAGCTGGTGTCCGACTTGTCTATCAAGTTAAAGATGATCAGGTAGTTATCCTGCTCATTACCGTCGGAAAACGAGCTGATAGCATAGTTTATGACGAAGCGAAAAAGCGAATTAAAGACTAAAAATGGGAGCTTAAAGCTCCCATTTTTGGCTTCGTATAAGGTGTATTATGTTAATTTTAGGAAAGGCTCTAGACTAGCAGAATGATTATGTTAGTCTAGAGCATATAATTAACATTATTGAAGTATTTTACATGGCAATTTTTCGACATTCTTCTGCACACTGACGGCAAGCCTCAGCACATTTTTTACAATGATCATGTGAATGTTTTTCACACTCTTCCGCACAATATTCACAGATCTTAGCACAAAGCTCACAAATCTCTTTGAGGAAAGGTGAGTTATGTTGTTGCATACGCACACATAACTGACAAATATCTGCACATTCTAGACAACGTTGAATACATTCACGCATCATCTCTAAATCTTTTTCTTTTAAACAAGAAGTTGCACATTCAGTACAAATAAGTGAACAGTTTGTACATGCAGAAATACACTTTGAAAATTCCGTATTAATCATTTTTTACTCTCAACTTATATAATCAAAGAAATAATTAAAACATAATTTTTTTCTACTAATTATTTTAAATTATTAGTAAATGTAATACATAATGTTAATTTATATGAATAATGTTAATTTTAACTAAATCTTATTTATATTCCAAATTATTAAAAAACAGTTTTTAATTAGGATAGATGATCAAGTATCAAAAGCAGCTATTCTTAAAATAACTGCAATAATTTTATCACTTTAAAAATAGATTTTCCCTCTATTTAACATAATGGTGGTTATACGCAATACACTTGTATATTAATATAAATATCAGATACTTAATAAAACCAGAAAAATCTAAAAATGCACAAAAAGCCGATTTTGAAACAAGTCGGCTTTTTTATGAGCGGTTTTGATATTTTTTGCCAACATTTTTGCTCAAAAAACACTCAAAACAGAAAATCACCTACAATCTATAAGGCTTTCAACCTGAAAAAAATCCACAATTTATGGGGATAACTCTGGGGCTATTTTTAAGCCATTTTTGTACGCTTTGACGTACAGTAATTTAAGGAATCTGCTTCTAGCTGATCAAAGCTTTATTTCTTATGATGTAGTCAAGGAAAGCAGGAAGCTCCAAACAACAAGAATAAGAAAGATCAGCACAAGGATGGTTAGGTACGACAGAAGTTATACCTTGCAACCAAACACGAAAAACCCCGACAGGATGTCGGGGTTTTTTATTACCATTTGAAAACTGACTAAGTTCACTATAAAATATAGACTATAATCTATATTTTGGTTGTGATATGTGGACAGTCATCACAACAGATCTGTTTAATGAGTGGCTTGAGCAGCAAGATGAATCAACACAAGAGAAAGTCCTCGCAGCTTTGGTCGTTCTACAGCAGCAGGGACCTAGCTTAGGTCGCCCTTTAGTGGATACCGTGTATGACTCTAAATTTACCAATATGAAAGAGCTACGCGTTCAGCATAGAGGTAAACCACTTAGAGCCTTTTTTGCATTTGATCCATTACGACAGGCCATTGTGCTTTGCATCGGTGATAAAGGCGGTAAAAAGCGTTTCTATAAAAGAGATGCTGGACATTGCAGAACAGCAATACGAACTTCATCTCTCAACCCTAGGAGAACAATCTAATGGCTAAAACCTTACAGGAATTATTGGTTAGTCGCTCTCCAGAGAGCCAAGCACGTATTAAAAAAATGGCTGATGAGCTACTGTTAGAGACTCAGCTCCATCTTATTCGAGAAGAGTTAGAGATTTCCCAAAAAGAACTTGCTGAAACTTTGGGAATAAAACAGCCATCACTTTCAGCAATTGAAAATCGTGGTAATGATTTAAAGATTTCAACCATGAAAAAGTATGTTGAGGCAATGGGTGGTAAGCTCCGTATTGATGTGGAGCTTCCAACAGGAAAACATATAGGATTTAATGTGTAACGATAAAAAAGGTAGCTATAAGCCACTGCTGTCCCACAATTTTTCACAAGAGGAAGCTTAAATAAGCTTCCTCTTGTTTAATGGGGATTTTATCGGGTGAGAATAAAGCTTTTAACGTTTTTCTTTCAAACAAATTCACTTGAATGATTCTGAGTAAGCGCTGCACTGTCCAGCCTTCTTTCCCCAGATGTTGAGCGAAACTCACCAGCAAATAGGCGATTAACGCGATCCAAATTTGAGTTTGTATGGCATTACGGCTTCGGCCTAGAAATGACTTTAATTTTAAATTCTGTTTAAGTGCTTTAAAGAACAGCTCCACTTTCCAACGGTCTTTATAAATTGCAGCAATCGTTAATGCTGCCAGATGAAAGTTATTACTCAGAAACTCAAACGTCCTGTTCTTATCGGTATCATAAAATTCTATACGTCTTAATAATTTGGGAGCACCTCTTTTCTTTGCATAAGCACTACTTAATTCAATCCATTCATCCGCAATAATACCTTTAGATGCTAATACGCTGCGGCTAGATTTCACTTGATAAACTGTCTTTGGGCGCAATCGGGTGACAAAACTGACCTTTTGATGAGTCAATTGGGCAAACCATTGATAATCAATATATCCTTTGTCAAATACGACAATACTGCCAGCAGGAAATTTGAATGCTCTGCCTTGTACCATATCATTTTCAATGCCATCCCCAAGCGCCACAAATTCAGGAATGGTATTGCTGTAATTTAAGCCAACGCTAAGTTTCATGCTGGCTTTGGATTCATGCACTTTGGCCCATTCACATAAGGAAAATGACAGATCAATATGGCTGGCATCCAGGGAATATAAGGGATTCTTAAAGCGGAATTTATGAGCTACTTTTGAGTGTTCATAAGATTTAAGCAAGGTGTAAAATAGCTGTTCATACAAGGCTGCAGGCTGTTCCTGATTGATTCGAGCCAGTGTACTGCGAGGGTGATAGACTTTGCTCCGAGAGCATTCAGCTTTTCTTGTTGACACTCTAGATTAGATTGAATATCCCGCAGACTTTGTCTGCAGGAAAGTTGAGACATCAGTATGGCAATGAACTGATCCCATCTTGAAGCGGCTCTAAATTTCTGACCGACATGATGTATTTGAACAAGACGTTCAAAATCTTGTCGGAGTATGGGTTTAATCAATTGATGAAATACGGTATTCTGATATGACAAAACCTGAGTCCTTGGTCGTTAAAGTGTTGGTTCGCACTTATATTTTAACGATTCAGACTCAGGTTTTTTTATTTAAATCAAACTATGGGACAGCAGTGAGCTATAAGCTCCCTTTTTTGTGTTAGAAACCATTTAAAGTGTCTGTATTCTCACCATTAAAAATGTCTGGTTTATGATGATCTAAATAACTTCTCAGGATATGACTCTATGAACGACACTGAAAATCAAAAAAAACTCCCATTCTCAGAGGATGAATTACTCGAAAATATAGATGAATATAAAGCACATGCAGATGAAATTACTGTGCTTACAGAAACCGAATTCGATTATTCATATTTCAAACACTCTACTCCATTTTTTCAAAAACAAATTAATTACTGTAGAGACAAAACCCTTGCTACATAAGGTTTTGGAGTCGTTTGTCTAAAAATAATCATAAAACAACCTAGAGCCTGTTTATTTCCTCTTTGTATCCTTAAACGGATAAGATTTTAGAAAAACCGATGGCTCAGAATTAAAAATCATTTAACTTTTATTTGTAATTGTAAACCGAAAGTATCGAGTAATTTCTGCATGGATTTCAAAGTAGGATTGCTCCCTGGTTGCTCCATTTTTTGCAGTGTCTGTGGCGCAATCTTAGTAATTTTAGCCATATCATTCAGTGTTAAATGTAGCTCTGTTCGAATAAATCGAGCAACTTGATAAAAAGACCAGTCTGGATGATTATTGATGGTTTCAAGCACAGATAGTCTTTTTTCCATTTGTTGAATAGGGGTCAATGGTTTAAAACGTTTATCCATGGCTGATCTCCTCCAACTGCTGGCAAATATTGATTATTCGATATTGGCTATTTTCCAGAATTTCATCCGCTACTTGAAGAGCCTGCATCTTTTCTAACAATCCCCGATAAATTGGTAACTGTTCAATTAATAAAGTTTTAATTTCTTGTGGACCAATCGAAGTGCTTTCAGCTATCTGCTCAATCACAGAACTCAAAAGTGGCATACCACCATGATCATCTCTTTCCCAACGAGTAGTACGTGCAATACCATCAGGATGTAACCACATTGGCGCAAAATCAAATAATGGTGTGAGCTGAATTTTACCATTATTGAAGCGTTGGATTGCTGTATTGCGAGTATGGTTATCTTTATTGCCTAAGGCAACATTTGCGAGATCACGCTTCAAATACTCAAATACTTCCTGCTTTGGTTCGGTACAAGCCTCCATAAGCAGGGTACATATTTGATTATGGGTCATTCTAACCCCAAAGCCCGCCTTCCCACCTAGAGATGCAAGGCTTTCCTGAGCAATTCTTTCAACTTTGCCATTAATTACTTTGCGATCAAATCTTGGAATAAACAAAGTCTTGCCATGTAGCTCAAGATCCCGGTGTACACGTAGTTGCAAGTACTGAGCGACTTTCATATACAAAGCTTCGTTCATCAGGATTTTATTCAAATTTTGATCACTGCCGCGGCTAAATTTAACCAACCAATGCTGCTTAACTTGATCATCTGGAAGAGTATGATCTAGATAGAAAAGATCATCATAACCTTGTGTTAACAACAATTTTGGCCACTCACCCTGAATACCAGATGAACCAGCAATAAAAAGTCCATAAGATGCGAGCGATTCAATAAACTTCTCTTTACGTTCAATAATTTGGCTTAGGCTAAATCCCTGATTCTGCAGCTTTGGGAAATGACTTTGTAACCACTCATGAGCCTCTTTGACTCGCAGATTCCCAATTGGATTTCCTGCGCCTGCTTTTAAAAGCGCCCAGTCCGCTTGTTCCTGAACATTCTCAGAAAAATCAAGCTGTATTAGTAATTCTTTGCGGCCGTATCCTTGAGGTAATAGATCCATAAGAAATGCTGGCCAAGTTGATTCCAATCTATTTTGAACGTTCACTGGTAAGTCATAAGCAAGCGCATGACCATCTCTTAGATCCATATATGAAATAGCATATTCGAACAAATATGATGTACGTGTAGCTGCCTGCCATCCAGCATTTTGATCATCCGTAACCTCAACCAAAGCACAGTCATGCCATTCATAGTCTTGGTAGATTTGCAGTGTACAGTATTGCTTCATAATTTTATTAAAATAGTAAAATATAATGATTTTATTGATTATATATCTATTTTAATATAAAAGTATAATTAAACTAAAAATCTCAATGATCACTCTAGGTGTCTAAGAAGAACTTATACATTTCTCAAAATTGCAATAAACTCATCTGATTTGCAGTAGAATTGATCAATATTAGGTTAAATCTCACCTCCTTATATTTTAGCTATCCTTTACATCATGTCAGAACGTCAACAACTCAGCCTTAGTGAATACCTTGCCACTGTACAGGAAGTCATCCATCTGACTTTTGATGGGGCAGTGTGGGTCAAGGCTGAGATCCGTAATTTAAGTATTAAAGGCGGTCACTATTATCTTGAGTTGGCTGAGAAAGATGAAGAAAGCCATAAGGTGATCGCTAGTTGTAAAGGCACCATTTGGAAATTTACGGCACAAAAAATAGTTCTAAAGTTTGAACGAGAAAGTGGTATTGAACTGTCGAAAGACCTGAATGTACTGATCAAGGTCAAAGCTAGATTTGATCCGCAATATGGCTTCTCGGTCAATATCGAAGATATCGACTCTAGCTTTACTCTAGGAGACATCGCCAAACGCTATCAGCAGATTCTGCTGCGACTGACTGAGGAAGGCCTGCTCAATAACAATAAACAGTTGCCGGTACCCTTTGATATTCAGAATGTCTTGGTCATTGCACCGGAAAATGCTGCAGGGTTAGGTGACTTTAAAAAAGATGCGGATGCCCTGGCTCAGGCTGGTGTCTGCCATTTCGTTTATCATTCAGCAACTTTTCAGGGTAATACTGCTTCTGCCAGCATCATTCAGGTTTTGGGCCGTGCCTTAAGACAGTGGGCTCAAGATTACTTGATAGCACCAGACCTTATTGTGATTATCCGTGGTGGTGGAGCCGTGAATGACCTAGCTTACCTGAATGATTATGATCTGGCCGCACTGCTGTGTAAAAGAACTGTGCCTATCTGGGTCGGTATTGGCCACGAGAAAGACCACACTATTTTGGATGAAATTGCACACCGTTCCTTTGATACTCCGAGTAAAGTGATCGCAGGGATCCGTAACCTGATTGTGGAGCGAGTCAATGAAGTTAGTACTGCTTTGCAGACCATCAAGCTACTGTCACAGCACCAGTTGATCACCTACCAGAGCCAGAGTGATCAGTATCTGAAAACTATCAAAACTCTGACACAGAACCAGATCAATGAAGCCCAACGTAGAGTTGATATGCTGAAGAGTGATACTAAGTATCTTGCTCAACAACAGATTAAACTAGCTTCACAGCAGGTAGAGTCATTGATGAGGGAAACCTTGCTACAGAATCCACGTAATGTGATGGCCAAGGGCTATGCAATTGTCCGTAGCCAAGGCAAAGCCATCCGTTCCATACAGCAGATTACTGACCAGCAATTACAGATTGAACTTAAGGATGGCACCATTGATGCCACCGTGACACAGGTAAACGCACATGAACAATGAAGAACTAAGTTTCAAGAAAGGTTATGAAATTCTCAAGAAAAATGCCGAATTTCTTGAATCTCAGGAAGAACCGGATATTGATAACCTTATGGCGATCGTTGAAGAGTCCATGACTGCCTATAAAGCCTGCAAATTACGTATTGATGCTGTGCAACAGGCGTTGAATGACACCTTTAAAGAATAAAAATTCTAGGTCGAGAAAAGTCTAGAATGTTCTAGAAATAAAGGACATGAGATGGTGAAAACTGACAGTTAACCCAATAAATTTGCTTGAGCAGAGTTTTATTACTAACCACCTTTTCCTCGAGAGGTGTTACATGGATCCCAAACAACATACTTACGTTGTTAAATGGTTGACTGAGGATCAAGCCTGTGTCGGCTTATGTGTCGAGTTCTTCATTAAGCTGACTTAAACCAAATAGGTGAGGCTAATTAATTTAATGGCTGATCTTTAATAATCCCTGCCAGCTGAAATAGTTTTGGGTCAAATGGGTACGATTCATGGACCACTTTCGTTGTGGCAAGTAGCAGCTGCCAACAGCTAATTTAGTTTTCCCATATCTCGCCTGTACCGCTTCTAAAGTCTGCATGAGGCTTTCATTACTTTCACGCTGGCTGTGGTCCGTCAGCAGGTCAGGAGTAAAGCGCTGCTTAGCAATTAAATCCGTCAGAATTACACCACACTTTTTATATTTCACGTCAGATTTATAAATGTGTTCCAGCAGTTGCATAGCTGTTTTAATCAGATCCAAAACACAATCCGTCGGTTCAGGAAACTCAAAAGCCAACGATTTACTGTAATAGGGAACCTTTGAATCAAAAGGATTCGATTGCACAAAAGCAATGACACATCCACATAAGGAAGCGTCTGCTCGTAAACGTATGACCGCATCCTGTACATACTTGCCCATAGCCTCTTTGAGATCATCTTGCTCGGTAACTTTTTCACCAAATGAACGACTTGCTATGATTTGCTGTTTGGGGGGAGGGGCATCATCTAACTGCATACAAGAAACACCTTGCAGCTCCAATACTGTTCTTTGCATTACCACAGAAAAAAGGCTCGCCATGCGATGAGAATCTTGCATCACTAAATCCAGTACCGAATAGATTCCCATGGCATTTAGTTTTTTAACTAACTTACGACCAACGCCCCAAACTTCACCGACCTCAATGTCTGAATAAAGCATTTCCTGATCTAGGAAATCCATATTGAGTAAGTTACACACACCCTTGAAACCCTGTCTTTTTTTGGCAAGATGGTTGGCCATTTTGGCTTCAGTTTTACTACGCCCGATACCAATCGAGACGGGCAAGCCAATCCAATCCAACAATCGTTGTTTCATGTGATGCGCATACTGAGTTAAGTCAAAATTTTGTGCATAACTGGTCAGGTCTAAAAAACACTCATCAATTGAATAGATTTCCTGTTCAGGTGGCGCAACAAAACTAGCCAAAATTGAATGAAAACGCTTGGACATTTCAGCATATAAAGCATAGTTACTGGATAACACCACGACCTGATGTTGCTGAACAATATCTTGTATTTGAAAGAGAGGAACGCCCATTTTGATGCCCAGCGCTTTGGCTTCATTACTTCTTGCCACAGCACAGCCATCGTTATTGCTGAGAACAATGACAGGTTTGTTGTTTAGACTGGGATTAAATACCCGCTCACAACTGACATAACAGTTGTTAATATCAATCAGGGCATAAATCCGCTCGTAACTGCTCATCTGAACTTCTTGATCACACTGGTAACCACACCCCAAATCAGCATGGTTTGATTATCTTTCAAATAGATATCAGCAAAATCAGGATTAGCCGCCTGCAACCAGCATTGATTACCCTCAATCATTAAACGTTTAATCGTAAAATCATTGTCTATCAATGCCAGAACAATATCCCCATGCTTGGCTTCAATACTACGGTCAACGATTAGCTTGTCATTCAGATCAATCCCTGCATCACGCATGGATAAGGATTCCACTTCAACGATAAAGGTTGCCTGTTGGTTTTGAATAAGAAACTCGTTTAGATCAAGGGTCTTATCGATATAGTCCTGAGCAGGGGAAGGGAAGCCTGCAGCAACTTTTTGCAAAGCAACAGGAATCTCATAATGTGTTTTTGTCTCAAGCAATGTAATAGAGGAAATATCGTTAAACTTTGGAGTGTCATTTTTTTTCAGGTATTTCTTGATTTCCAATACACGAGACTCTGGCACCCGAATGACCTTGGTCGGTTCGTTATAGACAAAAGGACGGCCAGAACCTTTGCGTGCACCACCATGCTTATTTTGCGTCATTTTTATTATCAATCTTGATTATGTAACATAATTAAGATTATAGAAAACTCAGAATATAAAAACAAGATTGTCCGTTCTTTAATAAAGTATTATCCCAAATCTTGGGATTGCCATGATATTAGCAAAGCCACAAGATCAGTCAGACGACACAATAAAGATTGTCTAATCCTTGATCGTAGAGACTTTATATTTGAAGCAACAGAAGACCTAAAGGGCTTTACTGGTATCCATTGATTGTTCAGCAACATTAAATAAAACCGTGGAACATTGATTAAAGAATAGGCGTGGAACGTGAAAAATCATAAAAAAAGCCCACTCGAGGGTGAGTGGGCTGTAAACTAGGTGTTAGCATACTGAATTATAACACAATTTAAAAAGCTGTTGTTATTCACCAATTAAAATGTCTATGCGATAAACCATTTAAAATGTCCTGTTTTTAACTGCAAGAGTCAAGAACAGGATTTAAATTTCTTTGTTCATTGCTAGCTTTCTGAGCTTTACGACTCGGCATACTTTTCTTGGCACGGGAACGTTTATTCTGTTTTTCCAACTCTTCATGCTGTTGTTGGATATGGGCCAGAACTGCGCCTAACCGTTTATTCTCAACCACTTCATTCTGCTGCAGTCCAGTCAGTTTATTGAAGATACTGTAGTTGATCTTCCGTCCTTCATACATGATCGCAACAGTGCCATCCGGGTACTCCAGAAATGAAATGTATTGTCCAACTAATTTCTGGTTCAATTCAGTCGGTTCAAGCATATAAATACATTTGTCATACGTCAGGGTTAGATTCTTGGTGACCTTACGTGGTTCCTGCCAGGTAAAAATATCATCCAGTTCAAGATCAGATTCGGTTAATGGTCGATGTAAATTCTTTGAGTTACGCGCACACTTGGCGAACTTCTGATTGAACTGCTCAATGAAGCAGGGTAGCCAAGCATTGGCTTCAGCAATCGAACTGATGCCTTCCAGACGCATCTCTTTGATCAGACGATCCTGAAGTGTCCTGTTAGCACGTTCCACACGTCCTTTGGCCTGTGGTGAGTTGGCAAAAATAATATCGATGTTTAACTCATTCAGAATCCGCCCAAATTGCGTGATCTTGCTGTCTTGGCTCGATTTCTGATTCACTCGGAATACTGAGTGTTTATCGCTATAAAAGGCCAAAGGCTTGCCATATTGCTTAATGTAGGCTCTCGTGGAAAGCATATAGTCGAAGGTCGTTTCAGCCTCACAAAAGCGCAGATGCAACAGCTTTCCAGTGGCGTCATCGATATAAACCAGCAAACAGCATTTGGCGGATCGTCCTTCAAACCAGTCATGATAGGAGCCATCAATCTGGATCAGTTCACCGAAGCAATCACGGTTATATCTAGGCTGATATGGACGTTTCAGACGCTTGGATCGCGGAATCCAGAGCTCATTGGCAGTCATCCAGCGACGAACTGTTTCCACAGGAATATTCAGCTCAAACATGCTGCTGAGCTTCTCATGCGCCAAGGTGGGCCCAAAGCCCAGCAGATGTTCAGAAATAATGGAAAGGCACTTTGCTTTTAACAAGTCATCATGGCGACGATGGCCAGGTTGACCACGACTGGCATGAGCCAGACCTGAAACACCATCTTGATTGAGCTTCTGCAATAACCGGGTAATTTGACGGGGGAAAGATTCAGGATTTCAGCAGCACGGACTTGGGTAATACGATGATCTCGAACGTCTTGCAGAACCGCAAGACGTTGAATTTCTTTGTCAGACATAGTGATCAGCATCTATATTTCATATCCAGTCCATGATGGTTAAATCATCATAAACTAGACATTTTTATTGGTGAGAATACAGACACTTTAAATGGGTTCTAACATCTGTATTTCGTATAACATTGATTATGTTAAATAGAATAGAATTTGAACGATAAAAAATTAACAGTCATACATTATCATTAACAAATAATAGGGGACA
The DNA here is from genome assembly GCF_013418545.1 of Acinetobacter sp. YH12136. NCBI lineage: Bacteria > Pseudomonadati > Pseudomonadota > Gammaproteobacteria > Moraxellales > Moraxellaceae > Acinetobacter > Acinetobacter sp. YH12136. The sequence goes on along the minus strand of NZ_VPBV01000011.1, from coordinate 62,304 downwards.
TTTTTTATGGGTGATAAATTGAAAGAAATACCAGCACTTACTGGGTGTTTTATTGCGGGTACTCTAGTGCGTGTACAGAGGGATCTAAATTTACCACGGAGAATTTGGAAAAAAATCGAAGATATACAGGTAGGTGATCTAGTTTTTGATCCTAGACAGTATCGTGGACAACAAATCCCTCTAAATTCTTGAAATATTTCTGTTCAAAGGCTTCTGGGCTTAAACAGCCGTTTGCAGAATGTCTTCTGATTCGATTGTAATAAATCTCAATATAGTCAAACAAGACAGCATTCGCTTCTTTTCGAGTGGCAAATACACTGCCATGGACCACATGAACTTTCAATGTATGAAAGAAGCTTTCGGTCACTGCATTATCCCAGCAGTTTCCCCTGCGTGACATACTTTGAACGCAGTTATTCGTCAATAATAGCGCCCTAAAATCACGACTACAGTACTGTGAGCCTTGGTCCGAATGTACCATGACACCCATTGGATACCCCTGACGAGCCATTGCATAATGAAACGCATCACATACCAATTGACGGTCTATTCGATAGCTGGTTTGCCAACCGACAATACGACGGCTGAATAGATCCAGCATCACACATAAATACAGCCAACCTTGCTTAGTACGGATATAGGTAATATCTGTTGTCCAGATCTTATTGGGTTCATTGACCGTAAATTGACGATCTAACAAGTTAGGTGCTGTAGGCAAACGATGGTTTGAATCAGTCGTATGCTTGTATTTACGTGCAATCCTGCTACGTAAACCAAGCTTTTTAAGCATTCTTCCAACGGTTCGTTCGCTCATGCTGTAACCTAAATCATGCATGTCATGTACCAATGAAGGTGCACCCAATCGTGCATGATGCTGCCAATATACGGCTTTTAAATCATTATATTTCTGCGCTAGATTGGTCTGGCGCTTTCGCCAGGCATAATAGCCTGAAGTGCTGACACCCAGGCATTTACAGACAGAAGATACAGTGACTTCATTCACATCCAGATCTTGAATTACCGTGTACTTTTCTTGGCATGATCTGTCAGAAAGTACACATGCGCTTTTTTTAAGATGTCATTGACTTCCCTAAGCTGTTTGACTTCTTTCTCTAATTCCAATATCCGCTGTTGTTCTGGTGAAAGTTGACGTTTGCTTGAACCCACTGGATTGGCTTCACGAATCCATTTGTCTAAAGTTGAATAACCCACACCTAATTTCTGGGCGATTGCAGCTGTAGGCTCGTGTGAGTTTGAAAGTGCATAATCAATTGCTTGCTGTTTAAATTTGGGATTAAAACGTTTGGCCATTTCTTGGATCTCCAAAGTTAACGTTACGTTATCTTTAGAGGGAAGTACTGTCCATTATTTTGGCTAGGATCAACATGATGAAATAGCTCTCTTAAAATCAAAGGTTCAGCTTGATCAAATGCAATATCCCTAGTCTGAACGATCTGCTTCAAGAATTTATTCACATTGTTGTCGATATGAGTGACTGTGATCTCCTGCCAGATACTAGGCACAATCAGGGCTAAAGGACGTATTTTATAAAAATGAGAGGCAATATTAATCCCATACGGATCAAGATCACCATAAAATGCCAACAAGCAGTTATCCGATACTTGTTCTAATAATTTAACTACTGTTTTAATGTTGGCCCCATGCCCACGATAGACAAACAGGCTCGACTGCCACTCAAGAGGCAACTGCATATACCAATCAAATACCCTATTCATCATGGCACCATTTTCAATAATAATGATGCGCTGTATCGATTGTATGTCATCCCTGGATGAATTTGGTCAAAAGTGAGACGATAAATATCCTCAAATCAGTAAATCATGGCTTGCCAACTGGTCGAATCTCAACACGTTCTTTGCCTATCCAATGGACATTCGCAAGGCGATTTATACCACCAATGCAATTGAATCCTTGAACAGTGTCATTCGCCATGCCACCAAGAAAAGAAAAATCTTCCCAACCGATGAATCTGTGAAAAAAGTGGTATATTTAGCGATTATGGCAGCAAGCAAAAAATGGACGATGCCCATTCAGAATTGGAAAGCTGCCATGAATCGTTTTAGTATCATGTTTGATGAACGTGTAACCAAGTATTTTTAAAACCACATTTACACAGAATTATTTACACCCTCATTAAATAGTGTAATTATCAGTAGATACCAAATTTACAATCTTCAATGGCTTGCATTTTTTTAGTAGTTGACTCAGCCAACGTTTTACGTTGCTCTTGAATTGCAGGGTCACGAGTAAAAATAGGTAGTTCTTTAACTTTAGTCCGATATTCTGTTTCAATTTCATGACACACTTTAATATTTTCTATTGTTTTATTGACAAAATTTTCATCTACTTTTTTGTACTGATTTTTAGAAATACGTAATGTTTGACCATCATCAGATAAATGTAAGGGCATAGCAGCTAAACCATTATTAACCGCTAAAGTATCATCTTTTTTTTCCAATACGAGAGAACTTCCCTCTTTACCATTCACCACATTACTACGAGCAACCACATTTTCTTTAAGAATATAACTATCTTTACCCTCTTTAAAAATTTGCATAATGCGCTTTCCTTGCACATTTTCTAATTGCCAGTAGCCAACCATTTTGTCATGTTTATTACCACAAGCTGATAAAAAAACCGTCGACATTGATAATAAGATTACTAACTTTTTCATAAGTAAACCTCTGAAAATAATAAAGATTCTTCTAAGCACAACTTTTTATAACTATCACTAGTCGTTTTTAGGTTAAACTGAAATATATCAAAAAATAAATAAAATACATACATTTATTTTTAATTGAATTATTTCAAGTGGAAACTACACCCCAAATTTGCTAAATAGGTTTTCCAGCGTTTCAGTTATACAATGTTTTATGAGATCTGGACTAAATTCAACAGCATCATGAAAAGTTAGAACAACAAAATATCCGAAACTATTCCCAAAAGATGTCAAACAGGAAGCCCATTTGAAACTTTACTTAATGGAAAACGAATTTGGGCTGATAAGAATTTAGCCCAAATTTAACCTGACAGGCACAATAAAAAACGGGGAACTGTCAGATCAGTTTTGAGCTAGTATAAGTGAAGGGTTGTCCTTGTTAGCAGCAGTGTAAAAATGCCCCCTTGGTTATGGTTAATATAGCGGTCTTTTTGAACACTATCTGTACCCTATTCTTTTGAACTGGAAAGCTCTTCAGCCAACTGCTCAGCCTGTTCCAATACAGTTTCTGTAGCCAATAAAGCCATATCAGGTGGATAGCCATACTTCTTCAGCAATCTCTTCACGATGACTCTTAACTTTGCTCTAGCAGCTTCCTTGATCGTCCAATCCAAAGTCACATTCTTACGAATAGAATCAGTGAGTACGACTGCAAGTTCTCTCAATATGTCTTTCTGCATCAATTCTCGAGCACTGTCATTGTCTGCTACTGCTGAGTAGAACGCATATTCGTATTCAGTCAGGTTGAGTTCTTCAGCCAGTTTGTCTGACTCCTGAATTGTCTTAGCTAACTTGATCAGTTCATCAATGACTTCTGCTGCAGTAAGTACCTTGTTCTGATAACCCTTAATTGCTGAAATCAACATATCCATGAGCTTCTTACCTTGGGTGACACTGCGTTGCTCTCGTACCTTAATCTCATCACCAAGTAACTTCTTAAGTGTTTCAAGCGCAATGTTCTTATGCTTATAGTCTTTCATCTCCTGCATAAACTCATCAGAGAGAATCGAGATATCTGGTTTCTGAATCCCTGCAGCATCGAAGATATCTACCACTTGCTCTGTGACTAGAGCTTGGTCAATGGTTTGCTTTACCTTGGCTTCAAGCTCAGCATTACTTAAGCCAGAAATCTTGCCTGTACCATCACTAAACTTAGCAAGACGTGCTTTGACTGCTTGGAAGAATGCCACCACTGGTGCAGCTTCCATAGCATGTGGATGAGGTACAGCTAATGCGAATGCCTGTGACATCGCTGTGACTGCTGTCAGGAAGCGAGTCTTCCCTTCTCCTTGATCTACACCAAGGATATGCTCTTCCGCTTCTAAAATGATGTTGAGCTTACGAGAAGTATCTGCAGTGAAGTACTCTTGGTAGTTGAAGCCATGCAAAATGCCATCAAGCACTTCTAGCTTTTCTTGCAGGATCGTTGCAGCTTCATCCTGCACCAATGCAGGATCACCTTTACCACCTGCTTCTGAGTAAAACGATAAGGCTTCTTTCAAGTCAGATGCGATACCAAGATAGTCCACAACCAAGCCACCAGCCTTGTCTTTGTAGACACGGTTGACTCGTGCAATCGCTTGCATGAGGTTGTGACCTTTCATTGGTTTGTCGATGTAAAGGGTGTGCATACTTGGGGCATCGAAACCAGTCAGCCACATATCACGAACAATAACGAGTTTGAGCTTATCATCATTGTCTTTCATACGATCTGCTAAGCGTTGGCGCTGTTGCTTGGTAGTGTGATGTTTAGCAATCACCTCACCATCTGAAGCTGAGGCAGTCATCACAACTTTGATTACACCATCATTCAGATCATCACTGTGCCACTCTGGTTTGATCTTTACAATCTCGTTGTAAAGGTCTACAGCGATCCTGCGAGACATGCTGACGATCATGCCTTTGCCTTGGTTTGCATTGGCTTTAAGACGCTGCTCAAAGTGTTCTACGATGTCCTTTGCAATGGCTTTGATACGTTCTTTACTGCCGATCAAACCTTCGACTCTTGCCCACTTCGCACGTTCTTTTTGAGTTTGGTTTAAGTCATCTTCAGTAAACTGGTCATCAAAGTCTTCAATCAGCTCTTTGCCTTCCTCACTGATGGCAATCTTAGCTAGGCGGCTTTCATAGAAGATACGAACAGTTGCACCATCCTCCACTGCTTGCGAGATGTCATAGATATCTACATAGTTCCCGAAGACTGCAGGTGTGTTTACATCCGTCTTCTCAATTGGTGTTCCTGTGAAACCAAGGTAAGTAGCATTAGGAAGTGCATCACGCATGTACTTGGCAAAACCATAGACAGTACGTTTACCGACAACCTTGCCATCTTCATCTTTGACATCGACTTCCTTGGCATTAAAGCCATACTGAGAACGATGTGCTTCATCTGCAATCACGACAATGTTGGTTCGGTCTGACAGTTGCTCGTAGACGCTAGTGCCATCATCCGGTTGGAACTTTTGGATGGTGGTGAAGATCACGCCACCTGAACCCACCTTGAGTAACTCTTTGAGTTCTTCTCGGCTGTCTGCTTGTCGTGGTGTTTGTCTAAGGAGTTGGCTTGATGCAGCGAATGTACCAAAGAGCTGATCATCTAGATCATTACGATCTGTGATCACAACGACTGTTGGATTATCCAAAGCCAAGACAATCTTGCCTGTGTAGAAAACCATAGACAAAGACTTACCTGAGCCTTGGGTATGCCATACCACACCGGCTTTCTTGTCACCGACTGCTTGTTGCTGTACCAATTCGAGCTTACTTCTACCTTGATGTTGCATGGCAACTTCTGCTGATTTCGAGTCCGAGTTCACTGCAGACGCACGAATAGTCGAGAGGACTGCTGCATTCACTGCATAGTACTGATGATATGCAGCCATCTTCTTGATGGTCTTAATGGTGATTAAGCCATTGGTATCCTCGTGCTTCGTTGATTCATAGACAATGAAGTGTCGAATCATGTCGAGTAGTGTGACTGGATTCAGTAAACCATGAATCAGGACTTCTAGCTGTGCTTGTGTCTTCTTGGCTTTGGTTTGACCATTGTTTGTCTTCCACGCCATGTAGCGACTGTAGTCTGCTGAGACAGTACCTGCTTTCGCCTCTAAACCATCAGAGATGACGTTGAAAGCATTGTAGGTAAACAAGCTAGGGATTTGGCTTTGATAGGTCTGTATTTGCTTGTATGCGCCTTCTACAGTGGCATTCTCGTCTGTTGCATTCTTGAGTTCAATGACCACCAAGGGTAAGCCATTCACATACAAGATAATGTCTGGTCGTCTTGTCCAGCGATCTTCTTTGATGGTTACTTGATTGACGACAAGGAATTCGTTATTGGTTGGATTCTCAAAGTCAATCAACCAAGCATACTCACCTTGAGTGTTACCCTCTTTGCTCACCTCAATGTTAATGCCCTCAGTGAGCAGTCGGTGGAATGCTTGGTTATTACTGAGTAGATCAGGGGATTGAATATTGGTGACTTGCTTTAGTGCTTCAGTACATTTGTCTTGGCTTAAATGAGGATTTAAGCGTTGTAATGCATCAAGCACTTTGTCTTCCAAGATGACCTGCTTATAGCTTCGTAGAGGGTTAGTGCCCTTCGATTCAATCTCAGGTCCATACACATAGGTATAGCCCAATCCCTCTAGTTGCTCTATCGCCATCAGCTCAATGTCTGATTCGGTCATCTTAGTCACTTGATTATTTCCCCCTAAACTTATCCATATAACCTGGACTCATTAATTTTTTATATGATGTAAAGCTAAGAAACCTTATTCATCGTCCTGCACGTTATAGCCATACTTCTGCACAGCATTCTCAATAGCGCCCTCAAACTTATGGCAAACATATAGATAGAGTTCAGCATCTACCATCAGTACTCCAGGAACACCTAAACCATCATTGAGTGGAATCAGAGTCTTTTGTGAACCAATCTGAACTGTTGGTCGTTGGTATGAGCAATTCACAGTGACTTTATGTGGCGATCTATTCCAGTCAATTTTCTTGGCTTCCCACTCACGACTACCGCCCAGCAAGGTGACTTGAATCTTGGATTCAGTCGCTGTCTTATTCAGTTGTTTGTAAGAGACAAACTTGGCGACTGAACAAGGAGAGTGATAACAGGTTTCTATGACTTTACCTTTTTGTATGCCGCTATGATTGAATTTAGCCGGTGCTGCTTGAACGGTTGCAGCAAAGCTAACTACAGCAATCAAGCCAAATCCCATTTGAATCATGCGCTTTATCATTCTGTTTTTCCTCTTTGTTCTCTTTTACTTAATCCATCGGCACAGCGATCTTATTCACTTTCCAACTCAAACCATCACGAACCATTTTGACAGTGACGGCTTTGGAATCATTTGGATGTTGGATCACAACCTCAAAGTCACTGAATGAGGTATAGCGAGTTTTGTACTCTGCTTGATCTTCTTCTTTGGTTTCTGTTGTTGATGCTCCCTGTGATGAATGTGCTGCATCTTTAAGGTCTTTGCCTTGCATCATCATGGTCATCCCTTCAGGTGTGACAAAACCATCAATCATCTTGTCTACCATGGTAGATGCAAGCATGGCACCTAGTGCTGCGAAACCATCATCTTTATGGGTTGCCATCTCTTTCATCATCATGGCATTCATTTGATCTTTGAAGCTCTGACGCACACTTGGATAGTCGATGTACTTGGACACCTTTTCGCTATCACCTACTTGTGCAGCATTCTTGATGTTATTGATGGCAATGTATGGCGAAGCATACAAGTAGCCACAGATCACTACGACTAAGGCAATGATTGCCCCTATAATTTTTTTATTCAATTCAGCCCCCTGAATGTAAAAAAGGTGAAGCCATCAAATGACTTCACCTCAAATGTTATGCAACTTCTTCTGTTTGGTATTGGACTCTGACTTCGCCGCTCATCAGCTTAGGAAGCAAGGTATCTCGTAGTTGTTCAAGTGTTTGGATTTGCTTCTTGTTAGATGAAACCTTTTGCATCGAAGGAGTAATCAACAGCGAATACTCTTCAAGGTAGTCTAAACTTGGAGTCTTAAAAGAGATATTTAACATATCTTCTGGCTTAACCCTTTGATGACTGCCACTGGTTCCCGAAGCACTCATTGCTAATTCATCAATAACATCTCTTGAATTGAATAAGCTATACAAGAACATTAAATGAGATCCTACTTTAGGCTTCAAATTCTGAAACTCTGTTGAACATACATAATTATCTTTGACATCAGTTAATAACCATATACGAGGCACTCTTGGATTCAGCTTTGAGACTAAAATTGAGTTCTCACATACTCTGTACTTATTACTCAGAATTTCCGCACCCAATTCAATAGTAGGCTTTTCTCCTGAATCAAAAGCAGGCAAACTAAAATGATAGTATGTCTTAAGAGGATCTTTTGATGGGTTCACATTGTCTTTGATATGAGTAGCTATATCACTTACTAGTAAATCATCCCAATCCTCTTTCGCTTCCTCAATAAACCATTGACGAAACAGTGTTTCAGCCATGGCTTCCAAAGTCTTGTTCTGACAGTGCAGTAAGTCGATCTTGTCATCTAATGATGAAAGGATTGAGGCTATGGCTTTTTGTTCAGGGAGAGACGGAAAGCATATCTCTTCTTGATGAACATCATTACGGTTAACTCCAGGCACCGCACTTTTGTCACTAAATTTTTCCCAATCCAATGTTTGCAAAAAGTAGTAGATGAACTTTTTGTCATTCCCCTTAAAGTCGTTTACATAAAGAGATGTGTTTAATGGCCAAAATGGTACATCACTGAAAAAAACTGAACCAATGGTTCCATATCGGCCCGTCACAACACCTGATTCATTTACTTTGGCTTCATTATGAAAATCAGCAAAACCTGAAGAAGCAATGATGGGAACACTACCAGAAACACGAGATTGCTTTGGTAAGTCATAACCACGTTTTAGGGTAAAGAAGCTATCTAATCGCCCAACCTGCCACTCACTCATACAACCACCTTTGCTAAGTTCTCAGCAATGGCTTGGTTTAGCTTGGCTTCCTCAGCAAGCTGTGCTTCAAACTCTGCCTTTAAGCTTGTAAAGCGTACCTTGAAGTCGAACTCATCTTCATCATCAGCTAAACCAACATAACGACCTGGCGTCAGTACATAATCAAGCTCAGCGACTTTCTCAAGTGGTACAGATGCACAGAAGCCTGCAACATCCTCATACTCACCACCCTTGTTACGCCAATTGTGGTAAGTGTCTGTGATGAGCTTAATATCTTCATCAGACAAGACTTTGGTTCTGCGGTTAATCAGATGACCTAGGTTACGAGCATCAATGAACAGAATCTCATTGCTACGATCTTGGTATTGGCTTGAGTTAACACGGTCACGACGCATAAACCATAAAGCAGCAGGAATCTGTGTGTTCAGGAACAGCTTGGCAGGTAGGTTCACAATACAGTCGATGACATTGGCTTCTGAAACCAAGGCTTTACGAATCTCACCTTCACCACTGGTCTTAGAGGTTAATGCACCTTTAGCAAGCACAACGCCTGCCTGACCTTTAGGACTCATGTGATACAAGAAGTGTTGCATCCATGCGAAGTTCGCATTGCCTGCAGGTGGTGTACCTAGAGACCAACGAGCATCACCCACTAACTGCTCACCGCTCCAATCAGAGACGTTGAATGGTGGATTAGCAATGATGTAATCCGCTTTCAGGTCTTTGTGTGCATCATTCAGGAATGAACCCTCAGAGTTCCATTTCACATGCTCTGAGTTAATGCCACGAATGGCTAAGTTCATCTTGGCCAAACGCCAAGTTGTCTGGTTACTTTCTTGACCATAGATGGAGATGTCGTCCACTAAACCCTGATGCGATTCTACGAATTTCTCAGACTGTACGAACATACCACCTGAACCACAGCAAGGATCGAATACACGTCCTTTGTATGGCTCTAGCATTTCAACCAATAAGCTCACGATGGATTTAGGCGTGTAGAACTGCCCACCTTGCTTACCTTCAGCTAAAGCGAACTCACCTAGGAAGTACTCGAATACGTGTCCTAAAACGTCGGCAGAGCGATCTTTTGCATCACCTAGGGCAATGTTACCAATGAGGTCTATCAGCTCACCTAGGCTCGTAGGATCGAGATTTTGACGTGCATAGACTTTAGGTAGTACACCTTTGAGCTGAGGGTTCTCATTCTCAATGGCTTCCATTGCATCGTCTACAATCTTACCAATGGTGACTTGCTTTGCTTGGTTTAACAGGTATGACCAACGTGCGATCTCAGGAACGAAGAAGACGTTGTATGCAGTGTATTCATCACGATCTTCAGGATCAGCTCCTGCAAACTCTCCCTCACCTTCAACCAATAGGTTGTAGTGAGCTTCAAATGAGTCAGAGATGTACTTGAGGAAGATCAAACCAAGGACTACATGCTTGTACTCAGCAGCATCAATGTTCTTACGAAGTTTGTCTGCAGCTTTCCAAAGAATGACCTCAATGGGTTCTTGTTTGGTTTGCTTTGGAGTACGTGCCATGGAATTGTCCTGCAATGAATAGGTTATCTAGTTTTAGTTAAACCAATAGTACCCAATAATACGCTCGTGTGTAAGTATTGATACGTCATTTCTTGTCGTACAATTTAAGTATTAAAAAAGTGTAGCAAGTTGCTACACTTTTCAGACTAATCACAAACCCCACTTTAGCGATCGTTAAAGTGGGGGTATTTTCTAAACTTCTATCGCTTATTCATAGTGATTTATTTTTAAGCGTATTGATGGCTAAAAAATACAATAAAAATTAACTTCGATAAGTGCAAGGCGATTTTCTTCAAGTTTTGTGCTGTAACTGACAGTAAACATTGCTGCGTTACTTGCATAACAGAGACCCTGTAATTATTTTGCAACGGCAAAATTCGTTCAACAGTCTCCTTATCGGGACAATATAGATGCGCGACACGTTCATGAATGATATTGAGATCAATCGCTTTGTCTATTTTACGTATAAGATAATTTTTAGGAATAAACTCTTCTAGCGTAACCATATCAATTTCAGTTTGGGTGGTATAATTTTTCGCATGTGATAATTATAAAAAATTCTCACGTAAGTGTGAGAGTTTTATGAGCAAACTGAAAAGTGTAGCAAGTTGCTACACTTTTTCACTTTTCTGAATAAGCTGTTTTAAAAAATCTTCTAGTTGTAAAAGACTAGCTTCATCAATTTCTGAAATTTTAAGAGAGATATTGAGCTGTTTTTGATTCAGTTTGATATTTCCAGCAACCTTACCATCATATTCGATTTTTCTTACCACTGATGTCGTGGTTACTTTTTCTGGATCTTGACTCAATAGTTTTTCAGCATAAGAAGTAACTTTGCTTTGCTCCAGTTTTTTTTCTTTTAATTTCTCCCAAGCACCGAGTAAAGCTGTTTCCGCCTCCGAAAGTTGCTCTATATGATCCGATAAAAATTTCTTGAACGCTGTTGCAGCAGTACGACCGACTAGACCTGGCTCCAAATCCAGGTCATTCAACATTGCTTTAGGCAGCTTTTCATACGATAGATATTTGTACATATCTTCGCGATTTAAACCCAATGAATTAGCTAAACGTTGCTTGTTCTTCTTCAACTTTTCATCAAGTGAGTTCAAACCAATAAAAATTTCATAATCTGTCAGATCTTGACGCTTTAAATTTTCAGCTAGGGTTAACAAAGATGCTTCTTCATCATTAGCATCAATGATAATGGCTTCAATCACCGACTTGCCGAGTAATTGATGCGCCCGTAAGCGTCGCTCGCCTGCAATCAGTTCATATTTCAGATTATCAAGTTTACGCACTGTAATGGGCTGCAAAAGGCCGATTTCATTAATAGAATCCGCCAGTTCTTTTAATTGAGAATCTTCAAATACTTTACGCGGTTGGTTGGGACTGCGACTGATATCCTCAATAGGAACATTACGTCTAAATTCTTTTAGCTCTTTAATATTGTCTTTCTGTGCTTGCTGATGTTTTTCTGTATTTTGTTTCAATTTTTGAGCTAAAAGCTCTTTAGTGCTTGCCATAATACTCTCAGGTTTAAACTTTCGCTACAATTTCATAAGCAAGGCTTTCAAAAGCCTTACGTACTTTTGAATTTTTTTCTACTTTCAAAAGTGGCTGTTGCAGAATTGCTGCTTGATTAACTTTAGTACTTTGAGGAATGGTAGTTTGTAAAATTTTTCCAACCTGTTTTAAAGCTTCATCCCGAATCAATTTACAAACATTCTGACGTTCATCATGTTTAATCAGTAAAGCGCCTAAAAGCTCTAAATCTGGATTAATACGTTTTATCTTTTCAAGATGGTTTAAAAGATCTGTTACCCCATACAGTCCATATTGTGATCCAGATTCGATAGGGATAATGACATGTGTTGATGATGCTAAGGCATTACTGGTTAATAGTTTAAGACTAGGTGGGCAATCAATTAATATGAAGTCGTAAAGATCTTTTAACAGTTCTAGCTTGATGCTTAATTCTTCTGAAGGACGAGGAGCTTCTTCTTTAAGCTGGTCTTCAGTTTTTCCTAAATTTAATGAGCCATAAATTAATGATACTTTTTCAAAGTTTGTTTCTTCTTGTAATGCATCAGCTAATAATGAAATATCACCAACGAGTAATTCTGCTGAAGTAACAACAATTTCGCTTGGATGTTGGATCCCAATGTGTAAACTTGCGTTTGCTTGAGGATCTAAATCAATGACTAAAACTTTATTGCCAAGATTTGCAAGTTCAGAGGCTAGATGTACAACGGTCGTTGTTTTGCCACATCCACCTTTGTGGTTAGCAACCGTAATAATTTTTGCAGACATACGTGTCAGATGCTTCCGTATTTGAATGTTTAACAATATAAATAACTTTCACTCATCATACTATAGTTTTTAAATTTATAAATCTTATTTATTTAGGTGTAAAACAACTTAAAAAACTAATTTTTAAATAAGCTAGCTTAATTAATAATTAGTATAATTATTTATTTAGCTAATTAATAATTAAGACTGTTTTTTTGCTATATAAAACAAATGCTTATAAGTTTAAAAGTGGAGGGCTTGTCACCGTAAAGTGGAAGGTTTGTCACTCAAAGGTGGAAGGTCTGTCACTCAAAGGTGGAAGGTCTGTCACTCAAAGGTGGGAGGTCTGTCACCGTAAAGTGGAAAGTTTGTCACAAGAGTGGAAGGTTTGTCACTACTATTTTTAAAAAGGTTATATTTTTTAAAAAACTCTTGCAAAAATAAATACTTAATTTGTTGATAAAGTTGGCTAAACAATCTTTAAGGGTGGAAGGTTTGTCACTATGTGTTAGCACCCTGTGGATAAATTTTTTTTATTGGATATTTCCTGATGATTATCTATTCATTTATACCTTTCAAATCTAATGAAAGGTGGAAGCCTTGTCACATCTAGGTTTCTATCTGACATAGCATACCTAAATTTGGAAGAAATAAGTGAAAATGGGTATTTTGAACTGTTAGTTTAGAGCTAAAGGTGGAAGGTCTGTCACTATATGGTGGAAATAATATATTTCATTCCACTTTAAGGACAATAAATCGTCAAAAATGCATATTTCTGATGACAAGCCTTCCACTCTTAGATTCTTGTGGTGAAAGTCTTGAAAGTTTTTCCACTTTTGTATATAAAAATAGAATTAAATATATAAATATCACGGTTATGACAGAATCAGAATCATTGCAAGAAGAATTGAATCATATTCCTTACTGTATAGGCAATATTCGTCATAATGGCGTTGTTAGCACTAGTAACCGCTTAATTCGCCCAATTGAGTTATCAGCCAATGAATATAAGGCGCTCCTATATGCAATGGCTGTTGCAAATTATAGTGAGAAAAATAGGGTAAATGGTGAAATCACAGAACAAACCTATATTTATCTGTATAAGGATGATTTGGCAGATTTACTAGGATTGAATAAACGCAATTCGATTAATGTTGCAATAGACCGGATTTATAAAGAACTTTCATCTAGGGTGGCTCATTTTATTATTGAGGAACCTACTGATGATGGTAAGAGAAAGACTAAAAAAGTACATTCTGTCGTTCCTATTATCCGTGAGTTAAGATGGGAAGATGATTCTAAAAATGCCATTCAGATTCGTTTTACCAGTGAGGTGTTACCGTATTTCACGCAGTTGGCTGGGGGGAATTTCACCACCTATCAATTGAAACATCTGTTTGCCTTGGATTCTGTTGCTAGTATGAGTCTTTATACGTATTTCATTAAAAATGAATTCAAGTACGCAAGCCAAAAGAGTTATGAAGTCCCAATGCTTTTAGAAAACTTGAAAGCTCTGATTGATATTAATGAAACTAAATATGATCGCTGGGTAGATTTTAGACGCTATGTATTAGATAAAATAGTTGCAGAAATTAACGAAAATACAGATCTACAACTAGAGTATGAAACCATAAAAAAAGGGCGCCCAATTGTGGGGGTGAATTTTAAACTGCATCAGCGTATTACTGATAAAACACTAAATGAAACTGCTGTAATTGAAAAAATTTATCTTGATGTTCCATTTGAAGAGAATGCATTAGTAAAAGAATTGGGGGCAAAATTCGATACGAATGTACGTTCCTGGTACATTTTTAATAATGATGAAAAGTATTCGCAGTTCAAGAAGTGGTTTAAAAAAATTGGTTGTCTCACTGACTCTCAAGCAAATATTGTTATTAATGACACTTTATTCCAAATGGATTTTGCTGAAGTTGGTATGAGCTTGAATGACTTTAAACGTAATATGAAGCATAAACTAAAAAATAATCCGGAATTTGTACAAAGTATTCGTGATAGGCTGAATGATATTTTTGGTAAAGAGCTTGTCTAAGGAAAAGTGTAGCAACTTGCTACACATTTTTTAATGTATCACTGAAGAATTCAAGTACTAAGAAAATTGGATACAAAATATCTGTGTGTATAGCTGAATGAAAAATAGTTAAAAGAATAGATATTATTTTTAGATTTTACACTTTTGTTGTTCCTCATATATTTTTGCAGAAAAAAGTTTTTCAGTGCTCAAAAAATGGTGTGGTTAAGATAGGGAGATCAACCAAGTTTTAAGTATATAGAGTAATTTAGATAAAAAATTACTAAATATTTTTATAGCCTTTGTATAAAGCAGCGGATCATGAAAACTATTAAAATAGCCTAAGCTTATTAGCTTTGTTGTAAAAATTTACTCTGAGATGCTTCTTAAGCTAGATATTTGATGCTGTTGCGTCTAGCCACAAATGATAAGCTAAAGACCGTTTTAGCTAAAGATGATGACGATCAACTTGGCGATACCATTGATTTGTAAGTGTCCTCTAAACTCTATGCCAATCTTTTAATTTGGATCACTTTGTATGTCGGCAACTTTTGCAGTACACCATTTAAATAGGCATACAGATCTAGACCATTCAACTTTGCTGACTGGATCAATGTCATGATGTTAGCAACTCGCTGACCACTGCGCAGTGATCCAACATACAACCAGTTCTTACGACTTAAAGCCCAAGGGTGCATTTGGTTCTCCACCAAATCATTGTAAATAGATAGATTACCATCATCTGAATAGCGGCTTAAGGCTTGCCAGCGCTTTAGAGTGTAATTGATTGCCTTAGCGGTGGTAGAGCTTGATGGCACCATCAGATGATGTTGGTTGAGCAATTCATATAGTTGTTGCATCACTGGTTGACTATGCCGTTGCCGGTATTCGCAGCGTTGTTGCGCTGTACCGTCGGTCTTGTGCCTTAACTCTGCTTCTATCGCATACAATTTCTGAATCAGCACCAGTGCCTGTTCAGCAATCTGACTTTTCCCAGTGATATGCAGTTCATGGAATTTACGACATGCATGTGCCATGCAACCTACTTCAATGATCTGACCTGATTTGAAATGTGCTTTATAACCACTGTAATCATCACAGACCAGATGTCCCTGCCAGCCATTCAGGAATTCTTCTGCATGCAGACCTGAACGGTTTCTTGAAAGTCATAGATCACCCCCTTGCTGCAGCACCACCTGTTTTAAGGCATTGACCAGAGGTTCAAGTGTCTACACCACAGCGACCAATCCAATCTGACAGGGTGGATCTAGATAGATCTACACCTGCGCGCAGAAAGATCTGTCGCTGACGATACAGCGGTAAGTGATCAGCATATTTGGATACCAGCACATGGCTAAGTAACTCAAGTGTCGCAATACATTTATCGATCACATAGGCAGGCATCGTTTGCTGAGTCAGGGTGTCACATTGATCACAAACCCATTTACCACGCACATGCTGTTCTTTATAGAACTGCGCTGGTCTGAAATTCAATTTTTCACTGATATTCGCCGATACGACGCAGTGTGCACCCACAGATGTATTGCGTTGATGCAGATTCATGCTCAATACGTACGGTTGCTAAATGATCTGGGAGTAGTCGACGTTTATGTTTATTTATCCAATGAGCCGTAAAACACCCTCATTTATGGAGGTGATATAAGGCTCGATTTTTAATTCTAATGAGGTGATTGTTGTTGCTCGATGTATTGTTTAATAATTTCTAATGGCGCACCACCGCAACTTGAAGCAAAGTAACTTGGCGACCATAAAGAATCACCCCAAAGTTTGTTTTTAATTTCAGGAAAGTCTTTTCTAAGGTGGCGACTAGATAGACCTTTTAAGCTATTCACTAAATTTGAAATAGCAACTTTTGGTGGGTAATTAATTAATAAATGAACATGATCATCCTCCCCATTAAATTCAATCAATACAGCATCAAAATCCAAAGCCCGATATTGGCAATAGTCACCAACATAATATACATTAAATTGTATAAATTGCTGTGTATATAAGTACAATGAAATAAACAACTTACGTTTTCAAATATTTTTTATTGGAATTAATTTTTATTAAGATCGTTTAATTGTGGTCACATAAGTTTTTAAAAATTTACCAAATTATCACCAACATAATTTTGTGATGATTAATTAGGTAAACCGAATGGTAAAAAATCAGGTTGATGGAATTATATATGGCCAGCCTAGGCTTTTATCAGCATTAATTAACTGTATAACCCCCAAAAAAAATTAAAACAGACACTCACCATTAAAACTTAGGTGTAGCACGAGAGTTAAGCAGTATCCGTTACGATGATTTATTGAAGTCATTTTATTTCTAACTGCAATTGAGCAGGCCTACCAATGCAAGCCAGATGTAAACAAAATTTAAAAGCCGGTAGTGCTTTGCCTTGTTTTAAGGAATATAGCTGTAAGCGTGCATTATTTTCTTTTGTTGTTGGGTAACCTTCTAGTTTCTGATTTGCCTTGGCAAGTTTGAGTAGATTCGGCGTAATTTCTTTGTTTAAAAAATTAACCATATCTATTCCAAGTAAATGCCACATGTTGGCAGGAAACAGATCTTTGGCCGCATAGTAGAATTTTTCCAGATTCTGAATATTTTTCCGCGTTGAATGTAAACCTGTATGTGAAGCAGTTACGTGATTAATAAAGAATTCTAAGACATACCTAATATTTTCAGGTGACTTTTGATAGCAGGCTTGTAGATAGTTAAAAAAATGTGTGACCAATAAAAGGTCCTCATTAGTATCAATCATTGACGGTTTGATGTATTGCAGTTCGGTTATATGAAAAAGTCTTGGATTGTTTTTTCTAGATTTAAGTTGTTTGAGTTGGATTGCATTGTCATACCAATACTTGATGAGCTCATGAGATAGGCAAAGTTCTTGTGCTACGCGCTCCGTATCATATTTGTATAACTCTAATAAGCAGAGTGCCTTATAAAATAGATCAAGATCGATTTTAGATTCTGGAGTCGCGACAAAATAGTCAAAAATACAATGTTCTTGCGTTTGATTTACCTCTAATTCTGCATGTAGTGTGTGAGCATTGCTCGCTATCCATTTTTCTTGATTGTTTAGAAGGAGTTTACAGAGCGTTGTAGCATGCATTTCAAAATTGAATTCAGACTGATCATTGAGCGATTTTAGAAAATGTAACTCTTGTGTTGAATTGCTTATCCCCAGCATTTTCTTAACCAAACCATTGCTTAGTAATGGGCGATATTTGGAAAATTGATAACCTGCAATAAAGTAAGCTACATGAATATAACTTTTAAAGGTCTCGATGGGTTCGAGATGCCCCAAAAGATGTGCGATGATAATCCAATGATTTTGATCAATTGAATTACGTAATAACTCAGCCCTGAGCTGATTATATTCAACTTCCGTATAGTCTGTGAGGCTATCAGACAAAAAATGATAATCACATTTAAAAATTAATGCTAAATGATTTGCTGCAGAATGTCTAAATGAATGAAATGTATAGTGATGTTGCTTGAATAACTGATCCATAAAATTTTTAAAGGGTGCAGTCAGCATGTGCTGGCTGAGTTTCTTATTCTCATTGAACTGACTGAATAAATAATCATTCGGTTTTTTTGTTAACCGCTGTTTGACAACATATTGATGAAATTGTTGATACTCAGATGCTTTGAGTAAGCAATACACGGGCACGCTACGTTGCGCGCTGTCAGTCTTTAATCTGTGTTCATTGCCTATTTTTTCTGACCCATATGGCTTGACCAATAATGATATTCTGTTTAATCCTTCAGTATCTTTGATACGTAAACCAATCATTTCATTAATTCGCATCCCAGTTCTGTAAGCAAGCGTATAAATAAGACTAAGATTTTCATAGTCATGTTGAGAGATGATATTTTGTAGATGTGCTTGTTGAAGTTTTTTGATTAACAGTTGAAATGTGACTGGGCTGATAATACGTGTGCGTGGTCTGGTTTGTTGATCCAGCGTCTCTAAAGTGAATGCTGGGGCATCGAATAGTTGTTCTTGAAATTGATGAAAACGTTTGAGTGTTTTTACAATTTGAGCAGCCGATTTTTTAACAGTATCTTCGAGCAGACTTTCAGCAATACAGTTATTTTGATAAATCTGTGCATATATTTTTTGCAGGCGTGTTTCTTCATCGTCCTCAGAAAATTGATATTGTAAAGAATAGATTAGCCAAGGCTCACCAATTCGAGTGTAGTATGTGTAAATTGAGCTTTTGGCTAACTGGCTATTGTTGGAAATGATTTTAGCAAAAATTGTAGCGCAAAAATCAAATCTCTGAGCTAGCAGATCTATATCTTCTTGAGGTGGTTTAAAGAGACTAATTAACCACAGGGTGATTCGTTTACTGTATTCATTAAAGAGTTTTGCATTCTCCATACAATAATCGATCATGAGTTGATAGATTGGGGCATCTGTTTGGCGAAGACGAATAATTTTTAATAAGTCTTTATGAATTTTTAGTACATCTTTTAGTGCATCTTGCTCATGATGCAAATAAACAGTTTGTGGAGGTAAATTCTTAGACTGATGAATGACTTCAGTAGTGAGCTCATGCTTATATTTAAATTTTGGTTGCACAAAACGCTCAAACTCTTGTTCGGGTAAACCACAACTGAGTAAATTCCCGATGAGGCATTCAGAGAGCGCCGGATCTATATCTACGTTGGGAAGCTGTAACCAGTTGTAGCGAGCATGCTGAAGTAAATGCGATAAGCTATTTTTTTTAAACTTTTTCTTTATTTTTCGAAAGATATACTCAAGATAGCCCTCTACGGGAAGATGAACATGTCGAATATCTCTCAGATTAAAATGTATTAGCCACAGACGTGTGACGGGGTCTGGAATAAAATTTCTAGATTTTCGAACAGTATATTCATCAATAAAAATATCGCCATAATGATTAGAATGGGATTCTAAAAAAAGAATATTAAGGTCTTTATAATGGCGTACTTTTACTGGATTTCTGAGGTGTTCAAGCAAGGCATTAAGTTCAGCTTTTTCATTTAAGCCACCAAATAGAATGGCAGACAATATAATATTGCCCACGATTTCCTCATTTGAGAATGAGTCACAGCTTTCAGCCAATTCCCAATAATTATAAAGCTGTTGTACGAGGTCATTTATTTCATGACCATCGGCATTCCAGCTCATGGTCACGATAGGCTTATCTCTTTTAATATCTAAAACAGCATGAGGCAGCTCTAAATCCAAGCGATGCTGAGCATTTAACTCTTTGATGTAATCTTCAAAAAAATCATATGCAAACTTGATCCACTTTTTACTCGTAGAGTTTTTCTTGATGTGGCTATAAACCTCGCCGTAATCACCTAGCAAATGTGGATTCTGATCAAACTGCTGTTCTGAAAAATATTTGCGGAGTGAAGCATGAACTTCATTTTGAATTTTTTGTTCATTTAATTGTCGAGTAAGTTCTCGTTTCTTTTCGGCAAACAGTTGATCTGCTTTTTTAAGCGATGAGGACATTTAAATTCACTCCAATAATTTCAAAATATTCCTGCATTTCATTTAAATGTGTTGCGAGCGCGCGATATTGGTTCAGAGACAAACTAGAAAATGGATGTGCGGCTTCCTGTTGGAAGGCTTCATGTCCAAAAAGTGCAAGTATTAAAGGCTCGGGGATTTGTTTGTTGGTGAGAAAGGCACGTGTTGTATGGCGGTGCCAGTTGGGATGTGCTAACCCAACTTCAGGATGAAAGTCACGCACATTGGAAGGTGTAAGCGGAGTGAGTGTGCCATTTTGTAAAAGATTTAACAGAGGCTGTTCATTATTAAATATGGCATCAATTTGGGCTGAGATTTCGCGGTTAATCGCCATGTAATGTTGTTGGATATGTTCGAGGAAACGAAGATATTTCTTTAATTCACCGATGAGAAATGCACAAAGTGGAATCAAGCGTCCAAAGCCACGTCTACCACCGACCTCTTTGTCAGACAGCATAATTGTCTGTTGCTGAAAACTTATATTATTCAAAAAACCTGGAAAGTCCCGAACAGGTCGTGCAGCGGTAAACAAAAGTAGGATATGCCACATCCAAATGCTATAAGCATTAAAACTTTCTACCCAGTCGTTATCTGAAGTCGTATAAATTTTGGTGTAAAGATAGAAAAGGATGTCCTTTATGACATTTTTACTTGGTGCTTTTTGGCTACCAAAGCAGATGGACTGATCACTATAGACAATATCACCGTAGTCATTTTCAGCGAGCTGTGTACATAGTTCAGATAAAACTTTGACATAATTTTTTTGTAATTTATTTACATTGTAATGGCAGTAAGAGCTTGAAGAAGAGTGACTTGCATCTACACCAGTGATGATGTCAGCAAGTTGCCTATTGCCTGTTTTTTGCAAAATAACATGATGCAGTAATGAGCTAGTTTTTGATAAGTTCAGCTGAGGAATTTTGACTTCATCTTTTATTATTCTAATTTTTTTCTTTAGCTCATCTTCAGTGATGATTGGTTCTGCTTTGATACGATCAATAAAGTGATTTGGGATAGGGATATCTAAATGAACGGTGTTATTGATCAGTGACTCCGGATATTCAAACGTTGCATCTTCAAAAATGCTGAATTTGGTTGAGAGATAGTATTGGTCACTTTGCAATTTAATGACTTGGCGATGATTTAATCTTTTTACACGCCTTTTTTGAAAATTTAACCAGTCTTTAAAGCCAACGCCTGTGATTAAGCAAAGTAATACAACGAGCACGCTTTTATCATTATGTTTTTTATCATCATGATACAGGTATGTAATTAGGTCAGAAATAGTATAAACACTTGGGAGTAAACAACTTGCAGTGAGCAAATGATCTTGTCGTTGCATATGTTTTGGAATTAACGAAAGTGCCATACGTTGGGCATTTTTAGAATGTCTGGCAAGTGGTGTAATCTGATCTGCTTGAACAATAACAGAGGGGTCTTCTTGCTCGTCAAGGGCTTGCTCATTAGCTAAACCTCTATTACTTTTTTTAGTCTCAATGATTTCGTTAATAGTTCCATCGGTATCCCATGTACGATATTGCAGTTTACTATCTACACTTGATTTGGCAATTTTTGGACGGCTTTTTAGTACATAATTGAATGCAATACGTAATTCATCACAGAAATTTTTCTGAAAATCATTTAGTTCTTGATCTGCTTCAGGTTGAAGAGCAGACTCTACAAATTGCTCTAATGATAGAAATAAAGCAGGGAATTTAAGAGTTAAGAATGCTTGATAATCTAATGCGTGAGCATCTTTTTTTTTTGCAAAAAAAGACTTGTTTGCAACGCGGAAACGCTGAAATAAGCGCTTAATCGTATTGAGATGCTCTGTATGTTGTTTTTCAAATAAATCTGGTTTGATCTGCGGCAATGCTAATAAATATAGTGCTGCTTTAAGGACGAGCACATTCCAGGTGAGTAGTTCCGTGTGCGCAT
Organism: Acinetobacter sp. YH12136; assembly: GCF_013418545.1. NCBI lineage: Bacteria > Pseudomonadati > Pseudomonadota > Gammaproteobacteria > Moraxellales > Moraxellaceae > Acinetobacter > Acinetobacter sp. YH12136. The sequence continues at coordinate 40,248 of NZ_VPBV01000011.1, read as the reverse complement.
GATAAATGCTGGCAATACTGTTGATGTAATACGTGATTGGGGAATCACCAATTTTAGATTTTCTAGACGCTTGGAGAGTAGCGGGAATGCGAGGTGGTGAACTTGTAGAAATATCAGATTCAATCTCACTGAGAACAAGCCCCTTAAGATAATCTGAGCAGTCATGGTAAACCAATAGATCTGCGATAAAGTTAATATGTGCATGAAGACACAAATCCTCTGCATTAAAAAGCTTTTTTAATAAGTCTGATAATAAAATTTTGGGTTGAGGAAGGGGCTTAGTTTCACTTTCGTGCATATGAACAATTCCAAAAATCTGTTGGATTTGGTGAAAAATCATTTTGATTTAAATAATGATCGACGACTTTTGATTGCTTGCTGACTTCGTCAAGTAGATGCTGGCGACGTGCATGGATTTTTCTGTTTCTATTGTGGAGTTGTGTATGGCTAAAATTGAGTAACTTACCAAGCCCCTCAAGACTGAGCGTTTTATGTGCTTTGAATGAATGTAAGCGATTAAAGTCGAGTAAAACTTCAGTCGAAATATATCGGTTGATCGCTTGCTGAAGATGCTGCGGATTTAAATTGTGTATATCAAAAGTATTTGCTTGCAAAAAACTTAAGAATTCAAAGCTTGCATAGTGTTTGAGTTGTTGTTGTAAGTTGGCATCAGGTGGGAACGTATATACATGTAATTCCTGAGGTGAAGGCGGAAGCTTCATGTGATGCAGGTACAAATCAAAATTATCAGCGATCCAGAAATTGGATATTCCTGCTATAGACCAAACATTGAGTTTGTTTGATGCTAAACGAAAATGAGAAGTTAATCGTAGAGCTCGAAAGGCCATGTGATAGCAGTGATGAATGCCAGCAAAATCTGGATGAGTGTTTAATGCGAGTTTAGAAAGATCTCGCTTGAAGATAATTTTGGGGTTATCAAAATTAAATGAACATTCAGAAGTTACTTGTTTACGCGTTCCACGGCACATATTTAGATTATTAAAATATAACTATGATACATTTCTACTATTTAACTGTTTACTTTTCAAGTAATCTAACGGTATTTATTGTGTAAGTGTAGAAAAGTAGACACAATTTATAGTTTTGGTGTGCATAATTTAATTTGGTTCTATTTTTATTAGTAATATTTTTAAGCTATTACCGAGGTTGGGATTGATTGATTGTATGGCTGTGATTCCTGCTACAAAGTAGTAAAAGTTAGATCATAAAAATTTACCCCAACCTTGGCAAGGTCACCGAGATTTATTCCATTAAATGACCTTAATTATAAGTATATGATTTGATTACTGGTATATAGTTTTTGGTGGAGTAAAATTTTGATCAATTTAGATCATTTAATGTGGTTTTGGTCACTTCATTTTAGACATTTTAGTTTATAAAAGTCACCTATGTTTTGATGCTGATTTTCGTGAGAAATAATAACAATATATAGTTTAATATAATGATTATTAATAATTTATAAATCGACTACAACATGTAGTAGCGAAGATGCTCAAAATGCACTTACTACGTAACATCAGTTAAATAAAAGTCTCCCACAAACCCAATACGGTTCACTTGGGCCTATGCAGTCTGAAATAGGTTTATAAACTTAATCTGATCTTAAGAACTTAATCTTAGCTTTGTAGAGAAAATCTCTTGAAGGATGAAACGAGTGGATCAGCGAGTAGATGTACTAAATTTTAAAAAACTATTATATCTAATGAGCGTCTTGATCTTGATTAGCCTTGGGCTATGGTGGGGAAGTAAGCTGCTCTCGAATAAAAATATAGAGGCTAAAGTAGAGAGACAGGTTTCAGAGGCTGAGAGGAGTCCTGAAGTCTCAGAGCAACAAATCTTAATTTCTTCAAAACAAATTGAGCAAGTTGGGATCAAATTACACACATTAGGTGCTTCTTCTACTAACATACAAAAACAAATTATTTTACAAGGGCAAGTACAGTGGTCACCAGAAAGCAAAGTTGTACTGACTAGTCCTGTTTCAGGAATGGTGCAGCAAGTTTTGGTACAACCCTTGGCAGAAGTTACCCGGAATCATCATGTACTTGCTGTACATAGTCCAGATTTAATTCAGATTCAAAATGAAATATTGCAGCTTCGTGCTCAACAACAATTAGCCCAGCAAAATTTAACACGTGAACGTAGCTTATATGCTGAAGGCATTATTGCCGAGAAGCGTGTGCAAGAGGCACAGAATCAAGTACAGCGTCTTAATATTAACTTAGGTGCAAAACAGCGAATGCTGCAATTTATGGGAGGAGGGCAGGTAAATAGTCTAAATTCCATTGTCTATGTTAAAAGCCCAACAAGTGGTTATATAGAAAACTTACAGGTTTCTACAGGTCAGTATGTTGAGGCTGGTACAGTATTAGGTCAACTTGTAAACGCTGATTCACCGTTACAATTGTTATTACAAGCTAATTTAGCTGACAGTAAATATGTGCATATTGGGGATGTTGTTCAGGTTGAAGGTTGTGATATTACAGGGCATATACAAAATATCGCTCCAGCACTTGTAGGGAATACACAAACTCAAAATATCATCGTACAAATGGATACCAAACATAATTGTTTGCGGGTGCAACAATTTGTCAAAGTTCATGTTCAAAGTAAGCAGCCAACAGTAATTGCAGCATGGCCAGTACCAAGTACTGCCATAACCTCACAAGATGGTAAACACATTATTTTTGTTAAAAATCAGAAGGGGTTTGAAGCTGTAACGGTTGAAGTTCTATCAGCTGATCAGCAGCAAAGTTATATTACAGCTGAAAAATTAAAACCCAAAATGCAACTTGCTATCAGTGGTGTAGAGCGTCTCAAGGCGGTGTGGTCTGGCTTTGGTGCAGAGCAAGCACCTATTAGCACTACAGAACGTTGAGGTGAGACATATGTTAAAACGTCTTATCGCCTTTTCACTTAGTCAGCGCATTTTAATATTATTGCTCACATTGGCGATCAGTGTGGCAGGCTACATTGCTTTTACGAAACTACCAATTGATGCTTTTCCTGATGTGTCAAGTACGCAAGTACAAATTGTGATGAAATCGCCCGGCATGACGCCCGAAGAGGTGGAAAGCCGTATTGTTGTACCCATTGAACAAGAAATGTTGGGAATATCTCATCAGACAGTAATGCGTTCGCAATCTAAATACGCGATTGCGATTATCACATTAGACTTTGCTGAAGGCACTGACCCTTATTGGGCTAGACAACAGGTGAATGAACGTTTAAGTAATGTGATGTCTGCATTACCAAGTAGTACGTCAGGTGGAATTGCACCCATGACGACCCCATTAGGTGAATCTTTTATGTTTACCTTACATGGGCCACTCAGTGATATGGAAAAACGAACTCTACTTGATCGGGTGGTTCGTCCACAACTTCGTAAAATTGAAGGGGTCGCCGATGTTAACGCTTTGGGGGGACTTGTTCGTACATTTGAAGTGACCCCTAATTTAGAGGCCCTGGCGGCACGAGGCTTATCTTTAACACAGCTACAACAGGCAATCGAGCTAAATAATGCCAGTGATGGTGCTGGGCGGCTTAATGAAAATGGAGAGTCATTACTGATCCGAAGCGATAGCCGCGTCAGAAACCTTGAAGAGTTAGGCGATATTATTGTTTCTAGCCATCAAGGAACATTGGTGCGGGTTAAAGATGTTGCACAGGTACATACTGGAGCACTCACACGCTATGGTGCAGTGACTGAAAATGGCCAAGGTGAGGCTGTCCAAGGTATTGTATTAACTTTAAAAGGTGCGAATGCACGTCAAGTCGTTCAACATGTTCGTGAGCATTTGTCCGACATTGAAAAAACTCTGCCACAGGGTACAACGATTGAACCATTTTATGATCGTGGTGAGTTGGTAAACCGAGCCATTCATACCGTAAGTAAAACGTTATTAGAAGCTATTGTCTTAGTCTTGATTTTACTTTTATTGTTCTTAGGAAACCTAAGGTCTGCTTTAGTGGTTGCGGCAGTTTTACCATTATCTGCACTAAGTACTTTTTTGATGATGCACCATTTTGGTTTAAGTGCCAATTTAATGTCTTTAGGTGGTTTGACGATTGCGATTGGTTTATTAGTGGATGCTGCAGTTGTAGTGGTTGAAAATATTGAAATGCAACTTGCTGAAGCAAAAGAGTCACCGCAACGTTCTTTTTTACCGCCATTAAATATGATTTACCGCGCAGTGTCTGAGGTTGCAGTACCAGTCACAGCAGGCATGATCATTATTATGTTAGTGTTTATTCCATTGGTCACGCTTGAAGGATTGGAAGGGAAGCTCTTTTCACCTGTGGCTTTAACAATTGTATTTGCTTTATCAAGTTCACTAATTTTTTCTTTGACAGTGATTCCTGTACTGTGTTCATTCTTTCTAAAACCGAAAGCACATCACACACCCTTTTTAGTAGCTAAATTAGAAACTGGTTACCGAAAACTTTTGAATCTGAGTTTAGCCCATCCTAAACAGATTTATGTCTTAGCAGGTGGTACCTTACTTCTGGCTGCATTGATTTTCCCATTCATTGGAAAGTCATTTATGCCAACCATGGATGAGGGAGATACTATTTTACAGTTAGAAAAAATCCCTTCGATTAGCTTACAAAACTCAATTGCATTAGATCTGGATATTCAAAAACGTATTTTGGAACAAGTGCCTGAAGTTGAAAGAATTGTGGCACGTACAGGTTCTGATGAATTGGGATTAGACCCTATGGGGTTAAATGAAACAGATAGTTTCATTGTGCTAAAACCACAAACGCAATGGCAAGTCAAAAATAAAGAGCAAATTTTAGAAAAAATTCGTCTTGTACTTCAAGATGTTCCTGGCGTGAACTTAACATTTAGTCAACCCATAGAGATGCGCACTTCAGAAATGTTGTCTGGAGTACGAGGAGATTTGGCTGTCAAAATTTTTGGAAGTGATTTAGACCAGCTTAATGATTTATCAAAGCAAATTGCAATAGTTCTACAAGGCATTGAAGGCAATGAAGATGTCATGACACTCGAAAATTCGGGAGTACAGTATCAAGAGCTGCGAATCCATCGTGATATGGCTATACGAAATCAATTGGACAGTCAAAATGTTCAAGCCCAACTCAAGATGCTCGTGGAAGGCAAAGAAATAGGTTCCATTATTGAACAGGGGCGCCCTGTTCCATTAATGATGAAAGGGGATCCACGTTTGGGAGAGTCGAGTTTTGAATTTTCCAATATTGCCTTGCCAATTGAGAATGCAGCTGCAGTGCCATTGTTATCTTTAGCAGAAGTGGTTAAGACTGAGGGTGTCGTAAAAATTGATCGTGAAAATGCATCACGAATGTCAGTGGTACGTGCCAACGTACGTGATCGTGATTTAGTTAGTTTTGTAGATGAAGCAAAACAATTGGTTGCAGAGAAAGTCAAGTTACCAACCGGCTACTCACTCAAATGGGGGGGGCAATTTGAAAACCAACAACGTGCGGCTGCTCGCTTAATGCTTGTTGTACCTGCTGCATTAACAATGATCTTCTTTTTACTATTTACGACTTTGGGTTCGGTGCGTCAAGCCGTATTGGTTTTCGTCAATATTCCCTTTGCGTTAGTCGGTGGAGTATTTGCATTAGCATTAACAGGTGAGTATTTATCTGTTCCTGCATCAGTTGGTTTTATTGCCTTGATGGGGATTGCTGTACTGAATGGTTTAGTGATGATTAGTTATTTTAATCAACTGATTTCTCGTGGTGTTGCAATTGAGGAAGTTGTTCGTGAAGGTGCTATGCGCCGTTTACGTCCAGTCATGATGACCGCGAGTATTGCAGCTTTAGGTTTGATCCCATTGTTATTTACTACTGGCCCTGGTGCCGAGATTCAACGTCCATTGGCGATAGTTGTGATTGGAGGGCTTATTTCTTGTACTTTGCTGACTCTGATTTTACTTCCTAACTTGTTTAAAAAATTTGGTTTAGCGCGAGATCATCATGTCTGAAATATGCCAACTCTCTATTAACGTGTCCTCTGATATTGCTGAAGAACTTATGGAGCATTTGTGGTTAATTCCTGAGTTGATTTCAGGGTGTACTTGTGTCAACGCACAAGGGTTTGGTAATCGCCAACATTATCGTAATGTTCAGGAAAAAATTCGCGGAGCAACTGAACGGAATCTTATATTGCTGATTGTACAACACGAATCTGTATCATTGGTTTTGGCGCATATTCAGCAAAAATTTAAATCAAGTGATTGTTTTTATTGGGTCATACCTACATTAATTTCTGGTTATATGAGCCAAGGAGCACTTGACTAATGACATTAAATATCAAATTTAAATCAACACTTCTAGGCCAAATTTGGTATCTGTTTGGGTTGGGCTATTGTTTTACAGTGGCTTCGACAGCAATTGCAAAACCTCAACTTGAAGCTGCTTTGCCACCACTTGAAGCAGTACAACAGAGTCTAGTAGAACATCCGAATGTGCGTGCTGCAATATCAGAGCAAGATTATGCAGACTTTGCCCGACAAGGATTAAAAGTAGGGCAAAATCCGTGGACTGTTACAGCCGGTATGCAAGTACGTAAGACGGATACACAACTAGAGCGAAAACAAGCCAATAGTTATGAACCTAGTTTGGGGATAGAAAAACAAATACGTTTGCCTAATAAATACCGGCTAGATCAAGATCTAGCACAACGTATTTCAAGTATTGCAGAACTGAAGTATGAGAATGCTCAACATCAAGCATCTAAAATGTTGTTAAATAGTTGGTTTGCTTATATGCGAAGCACATTGCATTTGAAGCGACTGCAAGAACAGCTGGATCAAATTCAGCAATTTATCCAAGTGACTGAACAACGTATTCGAGCAGGAGATGCACCACGACTTGAGCTAATGCTCTTGAAGAATGAGTACCAACAACTTGAGGAACAATATATACAAGCTAAAGCTGCATATATTCAAGCTCAGCAATTGTTGGCCCGCGATTATAGAGGAAAGATCCCTGAACAGTGGAGCAGCGATGTTATACAGCCTAGCCCTATACAGTATAGTCAAGCAGAGTGGGTACAGAAAATTTTGTCAGTTAATCATGAGTTAGCACTCGTAAGGATGCAAGCTACACAGCAATACGCAGTATTAAAAAGAGAGCAGCTTAATAGACTGCCAGATCCTACGATTGGTTTTGGTTACAGTAGGGAGCAATCGGGAGAGGAGAATTTATTAGGGGTTAGTGTTTCAATTCCTTTGACTGCGCGACAAGTCGGTATTGCTTCAGGAATGGCAGCGGCAGAAGCAAAAAAAGCGGATTTGGAGGTATTGCGTGTAGAAAAACGTCTGCGTCAAGAAATACAGGGGTGGGTGATTCAAATGGAGTCAGCGACTGTACGGAATACGAAGGCGCAAGAAAACTTACAACTGTTGCAACAACAACATCACTTGATGCAAAAAGCGTATAAATTAGGTGAGTTGAATCTCAATGAGCTTTTGTTGCATTCGCAGCAATTGATTGAAGCACGTAGCCGAGTCGATCAAGCTAAAGTAGATTATGCAGAAAGTATGAGTTCCTTATTACTTGATTCTCATCAATTGTGGCCTTTACATGAGATGGATAGAATTTAACAGTAATATTTACGAGCATAGTAGGGATTATAAATTTGCGCTGTAGTTTGGTAAGCAAGAGAAAAAGGTGTTATGAGAGTTCTATTGGTAGAAGATGATAGCTTGTTGGCAAAAGCAACTGCACGTGGTCTAGATCAAATGGGCTTTGTAGTTGACATTGCGAGCACAGCAGAGCAAGCGTACCATTTTTTAGTGAGTTATCATTATCACTTTATTCTACTAGACTTAGGTTTGCCTGATCGAAATGGGATTGAAATTTTAAAATCACTACGTCGCAAAAAGAATCAAGTTGGAATTATTATTCTGACTGCTCAAGATCAAGTTGATGATCGTATTACAGGTCTAGAGGCAGGAGCTGATGATTTTGTTGTTAAACCTTATGATTTACATGAGGTCGTAGCAAGGATTCATGCTGTATTACGCCGAATTTCAGGAGAGGTAGGGGACCTAATTCAGGTTGGAAATATTAGTATTAACAAAGCGAGTAAACAAGTACTGTTAAATCAAGTCGAAATTGAGTTGACACATAAAGAGTTTCATTTATTGGAGTTATTTACTCTCAATCGTGGTCGTGTAATTTCGCGTGAAAATATAGAAAATTCATTTTATGCTTATGACGTTGATGTGAGTAGTAATGTTGTACAAGTCCATATTCATAACTTGCGTCGGAAATTAGGTAAAAATATTATCCGTACAGTACAAGGTTTTGGATATATCATGGATGAACAGCATTAAATGGCTGATCCAATTCGCAGCTATTCATTAACCCAGCGCTTATCTATAATTTTACTGGCAATTACCACTAGCGTTTGGTTGGGTAGTTTAGGAAGTATTTATTGGGGAATGCAAAACACTGCCAATAATATTTTTGATAAGTCATTAGCAGAAACTGCTCATGCTTTATTGTCTACGACTCTAAGTACCCTAGATGGAAAAGTACCGCAGCATACAGTGATTGAAAAAGCTAAGGGTGAGCATTATGACCAAATTGTATTTCAAATTTGGCATCGTGATGGACAATTAATTTATCGTTCTATTGGTGTGGAAACACAGCCATTTGTTCAGCAAGATAATTTTGGTTGGATTAAACTGAATAATAATACTTATCGTAGTTATTCTGTTTGGGATAGTACGCATACAATACAGGTACAAATTGCGCAGGTTTGGACAATTCGAAAAGATATTCAGCAAGATATGTTGCTGTTTTTGATTTTGGTTTCAATCATATTTTTGCCATTATTATTATGGTTGATTATTTGCACGATCCGTCGTCATTTATTGGCTGTATATAGCATTAGTCAAAACTTAGAAAAACAATCCATTGAACATTTAAATCCAATTAAGCCAGTTGTACCGAAAGAAATAGAACCTTTAGTGAGCTCTTTAAATACCTTACTTAGTGAGATTGCTGAAAGTATGCAACGTGAAAAACGTTTTACCTCAAATGCCGCTCATGAACTCCGTACACCATTAGCTGCTATACGCTTACATGCCCAAGTACTTCAAAATGCACGTTCCAATGAGGAGTCTAAGGAAGCTGCACAGGACATTATTACAGGAGTAGACAAAGCATCAAGAATGATTACTCAGTTGCTTACATTAGCGAGGCTTGAACCGAATGCCACACAAAACAAAAGCAATATTGATTTGGTAGATATTGTTAAAGGTACAGTTGAAATGATGGGTATTCAGTTCAGAAAAGCAGGTGTAGACTTACAATTGCATCTCACCTCAGTGTGCGTTTGGGGGCAGTCAGATCAGTTGGAAATTATGTTGAGAAATATACTCGAAAATGCCATTCTTTATCGTAGTTCAATACATAAACCTATTATTAAAGTCAGTTGTGGAAGTATTGGAAATGGTAGTTTTATACAGGTTGAAGATAACGGCATAGGTCTAGATGAAGCACAAATCCCATTTATATTTCAGCGTTTTTATAGAATAAATCAAGCCAGTTCTGTAGTAGGAAGTGGTCTGGGATTATCTATTGTGAAGCAGATTATTGACTCTCATTTAGGCAAGATTACTTTACAACGTGCAAATGCAGTTGGAGGATTGATTGTCAGAATTGAATTTTTCAAAAAATTGAATATTTATTAAAACGATAGTCAAAAAAATAGATTTTATCATATTGATTTATAAATTTAATTTAAATGCTGGCGTATATCGTTGTCCACTCATAATGTTCTCTCCTATGCAAAAAGAATAGACGAAATTTGTCTAGGAGAATGGTGGCAGTCCAGGGCCTGGTTCAAGCATGACTTGAGTAATACTCGGGCTGTGCTCATGATTTGCTTGAGCATTACTTGCGGATTTTCCCCAACGTGCTTGGGCTGCATTTTTGGTTTTATCAGATTTGATTTGAAATCAAAATATGTATAAGTTTTTGTAGCTCTCAGATTATTTTAAGTCATTTTTAAGATTCAAATTTTAGGCTAAAGCATATTAAAGTCTTTGAACTAAAAAAAATGCTTAAGCTGCCTTCTTTTCCCGGTCTACGCCAGATCAAACCCCTCAGCCTTGCACGCTTCAACCTGTTACTCGCCATTTGGCTGGGACTGGTCTTAAACTTTGCTTTCTATCAGAAAATCCATCAACTGACGCCTTATACCAACCTCAAGGCAGACGCATTATTGGCGGCTACAGTCTTGGTAGTTATCGGCTTGTACAATCTGGTCTTGCAGTGGCTGAACTGGAAATGGAATGCCAAGATACTGGCCAGTGTGCTGATCATTCTGGGCGGTTTTAGTGCTTATTTTGTCAATAGTCTGGGGGTTGTTATTACGCCGGACCAGATCCAGAATATGCTGCAGACCGATGCCCGGGAAGTCCGTGATCTCTGGTCAATACGGCTGGTGATCTGGACGCTGGTCTTTGTGATTTTTCCTTTGTGTATCGTCTGGATGCTGAACATTCAGCCTGCATCTTTCGGGCGTCAATTGTTGCATAAAAGCCTGAGCAGTCTGTTTTCGGCCGTATTGATTCTAGGACTGTTATTCTGTTTTTATGTCGATTATGCAGCCATCTTCCGCGAGCACCGCGATCTGAAGGGCATGATTTCCCCGCAAAATAGTATTGCATCCACCGTATCCTACTATAAAAAGAAAGCACCTAAAGCCAATTTGCCTTTGATTCCTTATGGTGAAGATGCCCATCTGCTGCAGCAGGCTCAAATACAGAAACAACCCAAATTGATGGTGCTGGTGGTTGGGGAGACTGCACGTGCCGAGAGTTTTGCTTTAAATGGTTATGCACGCAATACCAATCCTGAACTGAGCAAGTTACCGATAATTAATTTCAATCAAGTCAGTTCTTGCGGAACTGCCACAGCTGTTTCAGTACCGTGTATGTTTTCAGGGATGACACGTCAAAACTATAATGAACAGTTGGCTAGCCACCGAGAAGGTTTGCTGGATATTGCTCAGCGGGCCGGTTATCAGGTGACCTGGATTGATAATAATTCGGGCTGTAAAGGTGCCTGTGACCGCGTACAAAAATACCAGATTCCAGCCCAACTGAAACAGAGATGGTGTGATGCTGGTGGTGAATGTTTTGATGAAATCCTGGTGGATAGCCTGAAAGATTATCTGGCGCATCTGGATAAAAACAACTCGAAACCGCAGTTAATTGTACTGCATCAGATGGGCAGTCATGGCCCCGCATATTTCAAGCGCTCCAAAGCACCATATCAGCCATTTCAACCGACCTGTAATACCAATGCCATTCAGGGCTGCAGTACAGAAGAATTAAAGAATAGCTATGATAATTCGATTGTATATACAGACCATGTTCTTGCCGAGATCATTGAAACTTTAAAGCAACAGACTCAATATCAAACCGGTTTCTGGTATCTGTCTGATCATGGAGAATCTACCGGAGAGCACGGTTTATACCTGCATGGTGCTCCTTATAGCATGGCGCCCACGCAGCAAACCCATATCCCAATGCTGATGTGGTTTTCTGATACCTGGCAACAGTATAATGCCCTGCAGCTAAACTGTTTAAAAACACAGACCGGACAGGCACGCAGTCACGATCATCTTTTCCCCAGCTTATTAAGTATGCTGGATATAAAAACGCAAGTGATTGAAGCTAAAAATGATATGCTTGCACAATGCTCATCATCATTAAAAAACAGAGCTTGAAATGCATAAAATACTGATTATTGAAGATGACTTTATGATTGCCGAGTCGACTGAAACATTGCTTAAACTGCATCAGTTTGAGGTGTACTGGGTCAATAATGGGATTGAGGGTTTAAAACAATTACAGCAGCAGGTCTACGATATTGTGCTGCTCGATTTAGGTTTGCCAATGATGGATGGCATGTTGGTGCTAAAAAATATCCGGCAGAAGTTTCCGAATTTACCGGTATTGATTATCTCTGCCCGGGATCAATTACAAAACCGGGTAGATGGGCTGAATCAGGGAGCTGATGACTACTTGATTAAACCCTATGAGTTTGACGAACTGCTGGCCCGTATTCATGCCTTAATCCGACGTGCCGGCTTAAAAAATACTGTGACAGATATGAATAAGAAATTATCACACAGTGGGCTGGAACTGGACCTGGAACAGCACATCGTATGCTTTAATGGTGAACCGATCGAGTTGTCTAATCGGGAATGGTCTATTCTCACTGCACTCCTCATGCATCCTAGCAAAATTTTTTCTAAAAACGATTTAGAAGACAAACTTTATGATTTCGATAAGTTGACAAAAATAACTAATCATGCGAAAAAGTTTTTTTAGTTAACAGATGTTCACACATGCCTCGAATTGTTTCTGTACCACTTAGTTTAGAACAGCGAGAATGACTCATTTTTCTGGCCAAGCATGCAAAACATTGGCGTGAAAGACAACGTGCCCAAACTATTCTCTGGCTTTCTGAAGGTAAAAGTGTTGCGGAAGTTGCCACTCTACAAGAAACCCCAACCTTGGCAATAGTCACCAACATAATTTACATTAAATTGTATAAATTGCTGTGTATATAAGTACAATAACATCAATAACTTACGTTTTAAAATATTTTTATTGGAATTAATGTTTATTAAGATCGTTTAATTTTGGTCACATAAGTTTTTAAAAATTTACCAAATAATCACCAACATAATTTTGTGATGATTAATTAGGTAAACCGAATGGTAAAAAATCAGGTTGATGGAGTTATATATGGCTGAACCGTACCGGGTTTGTCGGAGACTTTTTTATTTAAGTTAGGCCACCTGACCTAACGGGTTAATCTTATGCTGCTGTTAGGGTCTAAAAATAGCAGTTTTGAAGGGCTTTATCGAGTGATTTTTTCAACACTCTACGCAATTATGGATATCATAGTATCCACTTTATGTTTTATTTCGCTATAATGGATATAACTGTATCCATTTGGTCTTTACGGATGAATTTTACCTTACTTGATGATACCGATGTAAGCCAAGCTTATGCGGCTTATTTACGTGAGTTACGCAAGCAGGCAAAGCTGTCGCGCGCTGCATTGGCTGAGCGAAGCTGCGTACCTGCGGCCACCATTAAGAAATTTGAGCTGACCGGGCAAATTTCATTTCGTCAATTGCTGTTGCTATGGCAGACACTTGATTCGCTAGATAGGCTTTATCAGCTCACGCAACTTAGCAAAGAACGCGCTGCTATACCCATGAGTATTGATGAGGTGCTAAAAGATGAGTTTTAAACCGATTCAGAAGCTTAATGTTACTCGTACGCTAAGCTCAGGTGAGCAGATATCTGTTGGAGTCTTGGCGCAGAATCGGCAAGGCGTTTTTTTTCAGTATACTGACGACTATTTGCAGCAGTTTGGCAATTTATCACCGTTTACCTTGCAAGCGAATACGCTAGTTCAAGCCGCACCTAAAGCGCCGCACCAAGGTGTACATGGCGTATTTGGGGATTGTTTGCCCGATGGCTGGGGCATGTTGTTACAAGATCGTATTTTCCGGCAAAAGGGCATCCTACCTAATCAATTAACGGCGATGGATAGACTGGCCTTTGTCGGTGATAAAGGCATGGGAGCGCTGTCTTTTGCTCCGGTGTCTGAGTTTTCAGCCACGACATACGCGGACATTGATTTAGCAACCTTGGGCTTAGAAGCACAAACGCTGTTCGATGCTTCAATGTCAGATTATATGGATGATAATCACGATGAGTTAGATGGGCATACGCAACAGGTGTTGGCCGCATTAGTCGCCGGTGGTAGTTCGGGTGGAGCAAGGCCTAAGGCGCAGATTTATATGCCTGCAGGGGAAACTCAGCATTGTCGAACCTTTGCTCAGCCTGGAGATGAGGCTTGGCTGATTAAGTTTACCTCGAAAAATCTCGCGCTCGGGCATGAAGAAGGGTTGTGTGAAGCGGTTTATTTGCAAATGGCCGAGCTTGCCAAGTGCCAACCACCAGTCTGGCAACTCATTGAAGCACCAACTACAAGCGGTGCGTCTGCCTGGTTGGCGCTTAAGCGTTTTGATTATGTCACGGAGCAGGCCCGTTTAAGCGGTAATCGCAGTTCAGGTCGCTTGCATATGCACAGCGCTTGCGGGCTGCTGGATGCAGACTTTCGAACGCCAAGTTTAGATTATATTGACTTGATCAAAGCCAGCCGTCAGTTGTGTAAATCTCCTGCTGCTGGGCAGCTGCAATTTCGCCGTGCCGTTTTTAACCTGCTGTCGTCTAACCAAGACGACCACAGTAAAAACTGGGCGTTTTTGCAAGCGGATGACGGTCAATGGAACCCTGCACCTTTTTACGATGTTACCTACAGCCCACATCCATTCAACGAACACGCCACTGCTTTCGGCGGTTATGGCAAAGCGCCATCGCTTAAGGTGATGCAAAAACTTGCTACTAGTGCTGGCTTTGCGAATTGGAATGATGCAAAGCAAGTTATTGAAGAAGTCGCAGAAGCCATCAGCCAATTTACGTATCTTGCCAAGCAACAAGGGATCAGTAAAACAACAATGTCCGTGATTGCTAAGACATTGGAGCAGCGTAAACAAGAAAATGCAGCGCTTTTTCTATAACAATAAGAAGGGACAGTAATGAAGCTCGGCCGAAACGATCCTTGCCATTGTGGCAGTGGTAAAAAATTTAAACGTTGTTGTATGAGCAGCGTTTCCAAGCAACATGCCCAAGTCTTCGATGATGTTGAAACCATGCTGGCAATGAACCCAAATTTGAGTCTTGATGAACTCAATGCCGCTTTGCAGCACAAAGTGCAAGAACGCAATCATCAACCTCATCCCGATTTTTGTGGCGTAACGCCAACGCAAATGGCCAATTGGCTTTATGCGCCTTTTGATGAATTAAAGTGGGTGACAATTTGCACTCCCGACTCTCTTTCTGCCAGCCCAATAATGCGTTATCTAGCCCTCATTCTTGATGAGGCCATGGCGCAAGAAGGCTCCTTCAAAGCCACGAGTAAAGGCAACTTACCGGCTAAGTTGGTTAAACAGGCCAGTGAGTTATTGCCTGAGTTTGCCGTTGCTCAATTAGAACGTAGTATAAGCATCAGCGAGTTTTCGGGCAGCAATGAAGACAAATTTAATGCCTTGCACTACACCCGAGTGCTTGCCGAAATTAGCGGTATTATTTATCGGCGCAGTGGCCGCTACCATGTAAAAAAATCAGCGCAAAAGCAGTATCAAGCGCTAGGCATACAGGCCTTTTTCAAACCTATGTTAGAGGCCGCTATCAGCAAATATAACTGGGGTTATTTGGACAGTTTCGAATACGATGTCGACTTGCGCACTTTTTGGTTGTTTATGCTGTGGCGTATTCAAAGCCACAACAGTGTGGAGCAGCTTGTGAAAGAGGTGATGACAGCTTTCCCTAATCTATTGCTGGTATTCCCTACGGATGATTACTTCTCGCCAGAAAGAAACTTAAGTATGCTCATCGAATCACGATTTATTGAGCGATTTTTGCAGTTTTGGGGATTTGTAACGATTGACCCAAGACGTTATATAAACGCTGAACAAGTCGCCAGAGTGATTCAGGTACAGCCTTTGTTAAAACAAACTTTTCAATTCACAATAAATAAATAGCAAGGTCACCGTGAGCGAATTTCAATACTATAAATTTGAGCGTCTGGATGGGTATTTAGATGCTAAAGCACGTCAAGCACTCAGAGCCATTTCAAGCCGTGCCGAGATCAGCGCTACGGCCTTTCAGGTGTATTACACCTACAGTGATCTAAAGGCCGAGCCTTTTGAGCTGATGTTAAAATACTTTGATATCGGTTTTTACTATGCCGATTGGGGCTCAATCGATGTATACATCAAGCTACCAGCAGGAACGCTTCCAGATGCGTTACTTGGCTTTTCAAGTGATGGACTTCATGTTCACGAAAACGATGAGTGGCAGTTGCTGATTTTTTCCCTTGAGGAGTGTGATGAGTATTTTGACGATGAGCATGCTGACGACTTTTTCCAGCATTTAGCCGCTTTACGCGGCGGGTTAATGCAAGGGGATTGGCGCCTTGTGTACTTAATGTGGCTCAAAGCGTTTGATTTTAATGATGGCGTTGAGCGAGTGCCGTTAATTCAATTCGATTTTGAGCACCTCAGGGAAGAGGAGCAGGCGTTTGCTGCGCTGTATGATATTCCCTTAGCATTGGTTAAGGCGCTCGCCATGGTGCTGAGCGAACAACCCAGTCACCAAGCCAAACAAACTCAGCTTACGCTTGATGCGTGGATCCATAATCTCTCGCAAGCAGAGAAAGACACGCTATTACGCACGTTGTTTGAGCAAGGCCAGCTAACCCGTCACCAAGCCTTAGCGCTGACGCGAAAAGAACCTGTCAACACAGACGAGATCTATCAATACTGGTTAACTTCCGCCGTCATTTCTCCTTTCATTGAGCAAGCGCAAAGTCAATTACAGCAAGAGCAAGCCGCAGCACTCGCAAAAAAATTAGCTATCGAAAAAGCGGAAAAAGAAAAAGCGTTGACGTATATCTACAATCAACGTGAGCACTACTGGCAGCAATCACAAGAGCAAGCGGATCGAACTTGCGCCAGTGGTTACGATGCGGCATCACGCTATCTGCATCAGCTGTTTGAGGCCTATCAGTTCAAAGCTGATGAAGCGGCGTTTGAACAACGTTTTAAGCGCTTTGTTGTGGCGAATAATAGCCGTAAAGCACTGTTAAATCGCTTGAGTGATTTGCTTTAAACGATGAGGCGATAGGCTGGCCAAATGACGTTAGCAAAAAACCGATTGAGGGTTGGTTGAAAGGTTGTAAGCCCACCAAAGGTCTACAAATTGTTACCTATGAAGTCACTTTGTGTAGACCTCGGGGTCTAAGTAACGCGCTTTTACCATCTCTGTGGTAAATACTGCGTGAAATACAAAGGCATCACGATATTGGTTTGCTCTAATGCGGATGAGCCTTGTGTACCCGTTAACTTAAAGGTTTTACTTGGAGTACATTTTTCAACGTAGGATGCCAACGATTTTGCTCTTGTACGTTTACCACTTTTGACCTCCACAGGGACGATATCGCCTTCATCGGTCGCCAAAATAAATTCGATTTCGGCACGGGCGTCATTCCATGAATAGCTTGGGTCAACGCCAATGGCAGTGAGCTCTTGTTGCACAAAGTTTTCAGCCACATAACCTTTGTATTCATAGTTTTGTTGCTTAATTTCTTTATAACTGCTGCCGAGCATATGATTAAGCAGACCCACATCAAACAAAAACAGTTTCACCATATTTTCTTTTTTATAGGCCGCTAACGGAGATTTCGGCAATCCTTCAATAGGGTAGTTTGGCAAAGCTAGGCGGCAGCAGTTAAGCCAATGGATCGCGGTTTCAAAATCGCTATAACGAGATTTACGCTCATGCACATGCTTAAATTTAAAGCGTTTAACCGACTCATCGCTGACAAGTGATAGCTGGGCTGGAATGCTATTAAATACCGATTCAATCAGTGTGGTGTCGACCTTGCCCGCGTACTTACCAAAATCGCGGCGATAACCTTCCACTAAATCGGCATGAATTTTTGTGACTTTTTCAACACGCTCTAGAATGCTTGAATCCTTATACTGATACCAAGCAGAAACGGCTTCCGGCATACCACCAGTAAAAAAGTAGTCAGTGAGTTTGTCCATCAATTTGGTGTGTACTGCCGGTGTGCTTGCTTGACTATCAAACGCTTTGATCAGCGCTTGCTCGTTGGATGCGTAAATAAATTCTTGGAAGGTCAGTGGTCGTAAATTGTATTGTTCTACCTTGCCCACAGGGAAGGTGTTGAGCAAACCAATATTCGAGCCGCTGGCAGCGACAAAATAGGACGGTGCTTTTTCAGCAAAGTACTTTAGTGAGGTAACGGCACGTTCACATTCGCCAATTTCATCTAATATCAGCAGATCGGTTTCTGGGTTGAACGCTTGGTTGGTTAACAACTCAATATTCATTACTAGCTCGTCAGGTGACAGAGAGCCATCGAACGCTTCTTTGTAGGCAGGGTTTTCAAGGAAGTCGATACGAAGGATGTTGGCAAAGGTATTCCCAAATAACTCTTGTAGCAGATAGGTTTTACCTGTTTGTCTTGCACCATCGATCAATAATGGCTTGCGCACCGGTTGATTTTTCCATGTTATTAGGGCGTTTAGTAAGTTGCGCTGCATTGTCATTTCCCGCCAATTAAGACTGTTAACTGCCTGTAGTATAACTCAGCCTACACTTTTACGCGCAGAAAAGTGCGGAATTTTACATTTTTATGCGCATAAAAGTGTAATTTGATGACCTTTGGCATTCAGGGATTCACATCATCGCCTTGGCCAACGCGCAAGCTAAACCTAAAAGTAGGATATAAATCCAATTATATTGAGTAAAGTGGGAATATAGTCCCTTTGGTTGGTGATATGGCTAAGCGTGACTTACACAATATATTGTTTCCAAAGCAGCGTAAAATCCTGACGCAGTTTGGTGAAGACTTGCTGTTGGCGATGAAAAGACGTGGTTTTACCAAAAAGCTACTGTGTGAACGTACTGGTTTTGATCATAAAACCGTGAATTAAGTCTTAGCCGGTGATCCGGGCGTTGCCATAGGCACTTACTTAAAGGTGATGGCCGTTCTTGGCATGGAAAGCAACTTTGCAGAAATGGCCGCCCATGATGAAGTGGGTATCAAGCTGCAAAACATAAAATTGCTGGAAGGTTCAAGATGAGCCGTGAAATCGTTGAAGTCTATGCCGACTGGCAGCCAATTGAAGCACCTTTGCTAATAGGGCTGCTTTCTTACAGCGATTCAAGCCGAGGTGGCGTGTTTAGTTTTGCCTACGATAAAGCATTTTTAACCTCAGCCTATCGCTTGCAAATTGATCCCATCCTGACCCTCCACTCCGGTGTACTCTAAAACGATGAAGTCGATAAAAGCTTCCGCGCATTTCTTGATTCATCGCCTGATAGATGGGGGCGTATTTTAATGCAGCGGCGTGCGGCGATTGAGGCGCGCAAAGGCATTCGAGCAACAAGTCGATTAAACGAATTGGATTACCTGCTGGGCGTAAATGACTCTTACCGGATGGGTGGTATTCGATTTAAGCGAACAGGCTCGAATGCTTTTTTGGACGACAATTCTGAATTTGCTGCGCCGCCAATGGCTTCTTTGCGAGAGCTAGAGCATGCAGCAATGCAGATTGAAAAAGACGATAACATCGACAGTGACGAGTATTACCGCTGGTTGAAAATGCTGATTTCTCCAGGCTCATCATTAGGTGGTGCAAGGCCCAAAGCTTGTGTCACAGATGAACAAGACCACTTGTGGATTGCTAAGTTTCCCAATTTAAACGATACCCATGATGTGGGCGCGTGGGAGATGGTCTGTTATGAATTGGCGTTAGCGGCAGGTGTTGACATGTTTCCAAGTGAGATGAGGCAATTTTCGTCACAGCACCATACCTTCTTAACAAAACGGTTTGACCGCGACGGTGACAAGCGGCTGCATTTTTCGTCGGCCATGACACAGCTTCAATACTATGATGGTGAACAATCTCAAGGTGCCAGCTACTTAGAGATTGCTGAATTTATTTCCAATTGTGGAGCACAAACCACAGCTGATTTAGCTCAGTTTTGGCGTATGGGGGTAAAGGCATGGGGAAGTGTTTAATGAAGTGCTGCTGTTTATTTTGGCTTGGTATTTGGTGAAGGGATGTTTTCTAATTTCAATGAAGGTTGCTTGTTACTGTTGTCATCAATGTACTCAAGGGCGTACCTCATAGCCTTGTAGCTTTTCTCGCGTTTTTTAAACATGCGTTGCAGCATAGGGAGAGTGCAGTCCACATAGTCGTGAATAGTGACTTGTGTTTTGCCTTCCGATTCACGATGAATACGACCGGCATATTGAGCCAATGTTCCTTTCCATGAGATGGGCATGGCCAAAAACAACGTATCCAGTCTTGGTAGGTCAAACCCTTCGCCTACATATTTTCCTGTTGCGACGACGACTTGAGCCGATTGCAGATGATTGTCAGCGTTCTTGCGTTCCGCAGCTTTCATGGCGCCTTTAAGTACGACAGTGCTTATACCCATTTCGGTAAGTCGTGAGTGTATGGATTCTGCGTGCTCTCTACGCTCTGTAAGGACTAACGGGTGTCCGCCATTTTGAACACACTCGTAGGCGTCTGAGACGATTTTTGAAGTGCGCTGCTCATTATTGACGAGCCAGCGGTAGGCATCGCTTATTTTGGGGCGCTCATCTGTTTTTATAAGCTCTGCTGCTGGTACATCGTAGAGCTGATGAATCATCACGGTTTGAGTAAATTGCTCATCAGGGCTTTGTTTCACTTTGTAGCGAATAGGCCCTGCCGCCATAAAAATGATCTTTTGATGACCATCTTGTCGCTCTGGTGTTGCTGTAAGGCCCAATACATATTTTGCTCTTACCTCGTTGAGTACCATTTCAAACCTTGGTGCAGATAGGTGGTGGCATTCGTCAACAATAATATGGCCGTAGTCTTGAATGAGAGGAGTGATGGAATTGTCTTTTTTATTAACCAAACTTTGGTAGGTGGCTATGTCGATAATGCCACTCGGCTTTCTTTTACCTCCGCCTATACTGCCAATGGTTACTTCGGGTAGGAACGTGCGTAAGCGCTCTTGCCATTGTTCGAGCAGTTGTCGGCTATGAACCAGTATGAGGGTATTTACTTTGCGTTTTACGATCATAGCAATGGCAGTAACCGTTTTTCCAAATGCAGTTGGCGCATGCAAAATACCGAAGTCATGTTTAGATATTGCGGCCACTGCGTCACGCTGGTTCTTTCGCAAAGTGAACTCAGGGGTAAGCTTTAATAATGGTTTACCAATTTCACGCTTATCGTCAAATAGTGGCGAAATGTTTTGCTCTTGTAGCAAAGCAATCGCATCATCGAGGCAGCCTCGCGGTAGTGCTAGATAACCGTTTTCAATACGAGCACAGGAAATAAACCTCGGAATGCCATGGGTTGAAAAGCGCAACGCTTGTGTTTTAAAAAACACAGGATTAGAAAAACTAGCTAATCGCTTTAGTCCGGCCAGTAATGGCCCAGGTAACTCGCTCATCAAAAAGTAGATATGGTTGGCCAAGGTAATGGTCACGTTTTTCGGCAAAGACTCTAATTTTATTGGTGCGGCTTTGGCTGTGATTTCCCAAGGAGGGCGGTTGTCTGTTAGCCCTTGCTCGGACAGTAATAGGGTGTTGGGTGAAATAGTTGTTATGAGTTGGTCAATACTCGACTGAGTGAGCGTTTTAAGCTCAGCAAGGTACCGCCATTGATCATCGATGGCATTCAGGTCACTGTCAACAAAGCAACTACGACCTGAAAGGCGAGCCTCCTTTTGAAGTGGTAACGCAATGAGATTGCCAAACCCGCCTTCAGGAAGTACATCTTGGTTAGGAAAGAGCCTGTCATAGGAGTCAAACGATAGATTTGGAAATATTTCCATGGCTTTATCAAGCAAAGCGAAACCCAGTGCCCGAGCATGGTTCGCTGGGATATTGGTTTCAAAAAATATCCATAAGTGAGCCCCGTTGCCAGAACGCGAGATTTCTATCGCGTGCGGAATATCAAACGCTTGGCACACTTTAGACATTGCTTTGACTTC
The DNA here is from genome assembly GCF_013418545.1 of Acinetobacter sp. YH12136. NCBI lineage: Bacteria > Pseudomonadati > Pseudomonadota > Gammaproteobacteria > Moraxellales > Moraxellaceae > Acinetobacter > Acinetobacter sp. YH12136. Next base: position 18,538 of record NZ_VPBV01000011.1, on the reverse strand, counting down.
TTCTTGCCAACAGCCTTTGTCAAAATCGGCTGCCAACAAATAGCACGAATTATCTTTAAGTAGTGGATACAGACCAACCACTTGATGACCGGCAAGGTGCCTGTAAATAATGTGCTCGTTTAATTCGCTAAACTTTCGGTGTGAACAGTCTTGGCATTTAATGCGGGGTTTGTTGCATAGCCCGCTTACCCACTCATTATCACAGGCTACGGAATAGCCACTGCGCCCCTGTTGATTTTGCCAACGATTGGCAAAGATATCCTCTCTTCCACGAAATCGTTGTCTGAATAAGGCGACCTTTTGTTCTGGCGTGAATGTCTGTACTGAACGCTCGATTTGAGCGCTACGCAAAGCCTCTCTTAATGCGAGAAGCTGCTGCTTTTCATTTTCAAGCTCAGCTAGCCTGTTATCAATAGCAGAAATGTTTGGGTAGCGAGCGTCATTCATAACAAACTAATTTTGATTCGCAGCACTATAAAGCGCGAACTTGCGGTGGCTTGATCAGCGACTCTGCTGGAATACCTAACCCTTCATGAAGTTTCCAAATCATTTTTAGCGTGAGTGATCGCTTATGGTTTAGGATTTCATAAACACGATTGCTTTTACCTATCATGGGTTCAAGATCTTTAACGGTTAAGCCTTTGCGCTCCATCTCAAACTTTATTGCCTCAACAGGGTCTGGCAAATCCATTGGAAAATGCTTTGCTTCGTAGGCCTCGACTAACGTAACCAAAATGTCCAGCTTTTCGCCTTCGACGGTATCAGGCTCCGCCATCATTAGGTTTTCGATGTCGTTTAATGCCGCGCGGTAGTCGGCATCTGTTTTAATAGGTCTGATGTCCATTATATTTACCTCTTGTTACTACCTTTTGGCTTCAAATCGTTTGTACATCAATTTTATCGTATTGCGCATGGCTGCCGATAAACCGTATGTAAACCACTTTGTACGCATAATTGATCCAAGCAACTAACCGGTATTTATTACCGGCAATGTTAAACACGACACGCCCATCTTTGAGGATGCTGGCATTTCTAAAGTCCTGTTTCACATCCGCCGGTGCTCCCCAATCAGCGTTTAATGCATGCCTATACCAAGCTAACGTTGGCTCTTTAGCGTCAATGTATTCTGAGCTGTCTTCCCAAAATGTTTTTAAGGTTGATAGTGCGATAATTCTCATAAATAGATATTAGTCCCAATTTGGGACTTTTGCAAGTTTGGTATTCTTGATGCGGTTAGGAGTTGTTACCGCATCCCCAATTGCCCCATTCCTTGGGGCGGTTCACATCCCTCTTATTCACCCTCTTAAGCTCGGCATATCAAGTGTTGCCCCATTGTCCCAACTGCCACGGTAAGTGATCAAATGGGGGGCTTGCTATTTTCGCCTGATGGGCCTTTTCGACATGCGGCTGCGTTTGCCATCGAAGAAGGCCAATACTCTGAACCAATAGAGTGATTCTTCATACCCCAAGCTGTGCGTTGGACGTGCAGGCGGGATGAGCCCCAGTTTGCGTCCTAAACTGACAATCACGTAGAAGCGAACGGAAAATACCTATACGAGCCTGAAACTGTGGCTGAAGTTGAGCATATTCTAGGTGCTGTTGTTGTTCTATTAAGACAGCCGATTTATTCACTCGGTTTAGGCTGTGTGATTAATGTGTTTAGAACAGCCCAAGCTTTAAATATTGGGCTTGAAATTGGGGCAGAGAAGGATAACTTGTATCTCAAACCTGATCTGACAGTTACCCATTTTTTATTGTTTCTATCAGGTTAAATTTTCTAGATGTGTATGAAGGCTAATTGCAGAAATTTGATTGATATTGGTACACAAACTGAGTCTTTGTTGCTGTCGAAGTTGGTGCATTATATTGGGTTAAACCTTTTAAAGCACTGAAGCTTAAAGCAGCACGATCAACTACTTTTCTTGTGAAATTCGCATTGGGATCTGAATATTTAAACGAAATTTCTGCTAAAACAGGTTTTAGACTACCGTAAGGCAATAGGGTATACCATAAACTTAACTCTAAATCTGCATCGAATTCACCTAAATCAATCGTTGCACCACTATATTTTCGTTCATAGATAGTTAGACCACCAACTTGATTCAGGGCTAGACTATTATTAAAATTATAGTCATTTTTGAAGCCAGTAAATAGAATATTGATATCCTCAAAATCGTTAATGGTTCGCGAGGTTGGTACGGTTGTTGACTTGCTTGCAACTACAAGGAAACTCAAGTTATCTTTACGAGTAATGTCATCTTCTAGCTTAGTTTTTGCGCCTGATACATTGCTAGTCAAATCTTTGAAGTCAGCAATATAATGGTCATATCCACGATACTTTAAAGTTACTTCTTTTGTACCATTTTCATTACGCTCTCTGAAGCTGTATCCCATATTTTTTAAAGTACAGCTTCCTTGAGTATCGTAAAAGCGGATTTCTCTTTGTGTATCAAAGATCATAGCACCAGTTACGTCACGACTGATTTTATTTTCAATCGCATTTTTCACCGCTGAAAAATAGCTATTTATGCTGCTTGCTTCATTTCCATAATTAAAATTTATGGGATCTAATAGTACTTTGTATTCGCGAGATGTGACTTTGGGAGATGCATAGCTCAGCGATGGTAGCACTGTAATTGCCAAGAAAGTTATCAAAGCCGATTGAGTTATTCTCATTTTTCTCTCTAGACAAAAGTTGAATTTAAAAAGCCCAAAAGTTTTAGCTTTTGGGCTTCATTCATTGTTATGGGTTGAAAAGATTTAACTTATCGGCAATATATAAGGTAGGTGTATCGACACGCATGCCCACATTATCCAAATACTTTTGCTCTAAACCATTGGTTGTCCAAAGACCCATGTCATCATCATTCACAATGCCAAGAGTTTGTCGGTTAATCAACCATAGACCTTCCATTTTGTCATGCGCATAACTTACACGTTTACCCATATCCAATACCAATGTTTTACTTACTGGCTGAATATTTAGTGCTTGTAATGCTTCCCATTTTTTATCGTTATTGATGAAATATTGCTCGAGGGTTTTACCTGCAATCGTTAAACCAAGTTTAGGATCTTGCACTAGATCGCCCTGAGTTGCGATATCCTCCAAATTGGTAGCATCCTTCAGATCAATACGATAAACATGTTTCATGATATTCGGATCGTCTTTAAGGAATTTGCCATCACGTTCCAGTACTAAAAACTCATGATCATTAATCGCAATAATAGCTGAGTTTGAGTTAGCATCAATTTCTTGACGATAGAGATACTGAGCAACTTTTCCTGTTTCAAGATTGATCGTCACAATACGTGTTAAGGTTGATTTATTAACAGCTTTAGTCGGTAAGTCCATTGTCGATTGCATAATCCCAACCAATGTTTTTTGGTCAGGTGTAATAGTTAAACCTTCCATACCACGGTTGGCACGACGATAACTAAATTCTTGCGGTAAAGTGAAGGTATTGCGCACATCATTTACAAAAGGATTAATACGACCAATTTCTTTTCCATTGGCATCATAGTGCACAATGTGAGGACCATATTCATCACTCACCCAGAATGTACCATCATTCAATGCTGCCAAACCTTCAGAATCGAGACCGTAATCATCAAGTTTGATAGGGTTCGTTATTGGGTCATAAGGCTTTGATGGATCTTTAGCGATGACCTTGCCATGAATATCGTAAGGTGTTTCGCCTGTACCACCTAGTGCAGCAGTATTCGGTAATCCACTAATATTATTTCCATCACGATCTTTTAATAAAATCGTTTTGATGAGTTTGATTGAGCCATCATCTTGTACCTCAAACAACCCAATTTTAGGTATATAGTCTGGCATTGGAAAAATCTTACCAGCACCATTCACGCCATCATTATAGTCAGCATTTGGGCCACGATCTGTGATTGCGTAAAATTGTTTATTGTTCGTAGGATGGGCAGCAACATCAGAGCCAAAGCCACCCTGTCGAAGTGTAAATGCACTCGCAATAGTTGTTCCATTCGCCTTAAAGCTTGTTAAGTTTTGGTAAGGCAATGCAACCCCTTGGGCAAATAAGTTTGGACCACACTGGATGGAGCTTTGCTGGATTTCATTCGCATCCAACTCACCATTTTGATTTTTATCCAAACCACTTTCAATACGTGTTCCAGCACTCCAGCAATCATCATTTCCAAGTACTAAAGGCGTCTGTTGAATCAAACTATTCAATCCATTTTGACCATTGTCCCCATCATCAGTACATGCGGTTAATAAAATTGTCGAAGCTAATAAAGCTAAGGTTAGTGGTTTTTTTTTCATTTTTTTGAAGCATCATGTTTAAAAAGCTTCATCATAAGAAGCAAAAATGACAATTACATGAATGAAATATGATCAATGTAAAATTTTAGCAAATTAAAAATATCAGTAGTTTGTGGGGGTTATATCTAGGTTTTCTTCATTATTTATCAAATGTGGTTTGAGGTAAAATTAAAATAAAACTTTAAACTGCCACAGTATTCTAGATATAAGCAGCCTTATTATGAAGCTGTCTCATAGGGCAGGGTTATACCAATGCTAAGTTTGAAGTGATTGAATCATCCTACTTACTAACGACACAATGTGACGTGTCGAAATTTATGTTTATTGAAAATTCCCCCAAATAATTTAAATTACTGTAATATTTTCCAATAGTTAAAACATTGCTAGTAGCATCATCAACTTAAATGTACTGTGTTGCAGGTAATAGAATTAAGACATCAGAAATAGCTTCAGCACCATGACTAAACCACAGGCAATGGTGATGACAGTGGTTCAACAGATTATCAAAAGTTACTTCCAACTGTCGCTTTAGGCTGGGATATATTACCTGAGCTTTATACTTATGCTAGCTATGGCAAAGGCTTCGAAACACCAACCTTTACCGAGATGGCCTATCTTACAGTAGGGACTTCAGGCATTAACTTTAATTTAAAACCTGCGACCAGTGATACCGTAGAACTTGGCTTAAAATCGCAGAATACCTTAGGGTTATTTACTTTTGCTGTATTTCATACTGAAACTAAAAATGACATTGTGCCTGACGATGCCAATGGCGGGCGAAGCACATTTCGTAATGCAGAAAAAACCTTACGTGAAGGCTTAGAGTTATCGTGGCAAAAACAGCTCTGGCAAGCACTCAATATTCGAACCAGTTATAGTTATTTAGATGCGACTTTTGATGCTGATATTCCAGCGACCACAACCAAACCGCTGATACAAAAAGGAACATATATTCCAGGTATTGCCAAGAATCAAGCTTTTGTAGGCTTGGCATGGCAACCTGAGCAGGGATTTCAGGCAGGCTTAGAAGCACGTTATATGGACAAGATTTATGTCGATGATATCAACTCTGATACTGCACCAAGTTATACGGTCGTTGCGGCAAATGTTGGCTATTTGTGGGTCAATAAAGACTGGAAAGTAAATACTTATGCACGACTAGATAATTTATTAGATCGAAACTATGTGGGTTCCGTGATTGTCAATGATAGTAATAATCGTTTCTTTGAGCCCGCAGATAGACGAAATTTTAATGTTGGACTATCGATAAAAAAATATTCTAACATAGGCTTTGTTGCATAAATACATAACCAACTGATTTTGTTCATTAATTTTTAGGTTGAAATTCATACAAACCTATTTAAATCAGAAGCTTACAAAATCTTTATGCAACAAAGCCGTGGAACAGCCACAAATAAACTCAGTAATAAATTTTTAAACATATTAATCCCCCGTTAAGTAACGGATTATAACAGCCGTAACTATCTAATCACATGCAAAAAGTAGCCGTTTCGCCTTTTCCTGTCCTCACATGATGCAAGCGGACCATACATCTTAATCAGATAGAAATCGAGTCGAGGTAAATCAATCCATCACAAATGGAGCAGAAATTATGCTTGATCACACTCTTGGTTAATGCTGAAAAGTCTTTGAGTTTTAATTAATAAATAAGTGTATCCATGTCTACCCTCAACTTTACTTATTTTCAGATAGCAACCAATCGAGAGCACTCATTTTTACAATACCATTATAATTCGCTTCAGTCCCTATCGTGTCTAAGGTAAGCAAATACTTGGGATACGAATCAGAAATTTTCTGTAATGGACGTAACTCTCGGCTGAGTGTCTCCTCATTGAGCGTTTCTAATGCCACCTGATAATAAGTTAAATTCTGTAAAGTATCGACAGCAACAAAATCAATTTCATATTCATCAACCCGCCCTACATAGACCGTATAACCTCGTCTGACAAGCTCAAGATAAATCACATTTTCTAAGATATGACCTTGATCAGCATTAGCATCAGGCAACATAATCCGGCGCAATCCGACATCAACTAAATAGTATTTTTCAGAGGATTGTAATAACTCACGCCCGCGTACTTTAAATTGTGCGGCACTATAAAATAACAAACTGTCCTGTAAGCCCTGAATATAGCGTTTTACTGTTTCAAATGAAATTTTAACCCCACTTGAAACAAAGGTATTTTTAATTTTATTGATGGAAATAGGTGAGCCTGTCACGCTTGCCAAATATCTTGCGACACGCTCGAGAGAGTTAATATCGGCAGTATTCAAACGGGGAATAACATCTTTAAACATTACACTGGCATAGACTGCTTGCAAGTAATCATAAGTTTCCTGCTGGCTAGTCATGGCAAGCGTATAAGGGAAACTACTGCGCGTATACATGGCATACAAATCACGATTTGATAATTGTTGGATGATCGGATTATTTTCAATATGCCACTGTTTAAATTCTTGGAATGACAGAGGTAGAACATGTTGCTCGATATAGCGTCCTGTAAGTAAAGTCGCAAGTTCTCCACTTAGAAAGAATGCATTTGAGCCTGTAATATATAAATCGATATAATCCCGAACATATAAAGAGTCGACTACTTTCTCAAAATTTGTAACATGTTGTATTTCATCTAAGAAAACATAGTTTTTTTTACTTTTATCAACTTTGGACAATACATAATCATGTAGTTTACGGTAATCGGTGAGTTCTTCAAATTCCATAAATTCGAAGTTGATGGCAATGATGTTTTCGGCTTGTACACCCTGTGCTTTTAGGATTTGTTGAAACATTGCCAATAAGGTGGATTTTCCAGAGCGACGCACACCTGAAAGTACTTTAATGACATCACGGTCTTGCCATGTATTCAGAAATTTTAAGTAGCCATCACGTCGAATATTAGCGCTTCTCATTATTTACACTTGGAATCTAAAGTTTTAATAAATTATATCAAATTTTAGAACGTATATGTAAATATATTTAATTTTAAAAAAAGTTTAAGGTTAAGTGAAACATTCAAAGCTGCTGTTGAAGTATACGGATAGTAAATGTAATAAAAATCCAGATTCTATCTTTTTTGACTCTGTACACGACAAAAAACCTAAATATGCCTAATATCGTATCTGGGTCTACTCCTTAGATGAGCAATGGTGATGCCTTGTTTTCGGATTTGTTGAGACTGTAAATAAAACTATGTAAACGCTTAAACTCCCCCAACGTTGTTGGGGTCAAACAAAAGGTGTTTACCATGAAAGATGAAGCAATGTTGGCACTCGCTAAAGAGTTAGCCAAGAACCTAAAAACCGAACTCGATCTCAATAATTTTAGTCGGGCTTTAAAGAAATTGACTGTTGAAACTGCCCTTAATGCGGAACTCACCGACCATTTAGGTTACGAAAAGAATAGTCCACGAACAGGTAAAAATGCTCGCAATGGTTACACAACGAAGCGTCTACTGACTGATGATGGTGAGTTTGAACTAGATACCCCTAGAGATCGTGAGGGTAAATTTGAGCCACAGCTTATCAAGAAAAATCAGACCCGTATCACAAAGCCAATTTCTGCTTTTGAGTGAGGTAAAGCAATTTGAACCGTTAACATATTAGTAGAAATAGGATCTAATGGTGCAGAGCAGGATAAGGCAATAAATGCAGGTTTATTCGGTGGTGGTGAGCGATCATTCTTTGGTTTACCATCAAATAAGCGAATCCATTTGGATACAAGATTTGCATTCAATCCATGTTGCAAAGCGACCGAAGCAATTGAAACGTCAGGTGCTTTACAAGCCTGAACGATCTGCTGTTTAAATTCAGCACTGTATGTTCTTCGTTTTTTCGCTAGAGATGCGATGGATGTCTGATTATTTGTCGTCATAAATTTAAGTCCCCACTTGTTTTTAAGTGGGGACTAAATTAAGGCTTATAGGATGAATTCATAAGGTGTGTTCAGCGGACGCTTACGAAAAAACAGCCAAGTGCTCATATGGTACAGTTATATCAAGAACAATGGTCAGATTGGCTATCAACGACACATGTGGCAAGTGAAGGTGTCCTGCAGAATGAAAGTTAAGTGTCTATTGAGGGGTACAATCTAATGGGAGAAATTGAAAAATAAAATACCATTGAATATTTGGTCATTATTTGTTAATTTCTGCGCAAAATTTAACATGCAATAAATTTATGTTCAAAAAAAATATAGTATTAAAAAGTATTTTGCTTACTTTGGGTGGTTTTGTTGTTACTCCTTTTGCATTTGCAGAAACATTTGATCCAGCGATAGATGGTTTGATTCGAAACCAGCAGCGCCAAGCAGAACTAGAAAAAATTATACAACCAGAACGTGATGTTAATTTAGATGTCATCCAAAAAAAAGAAGCTGTACAACTTACCGACCTTGAAGATCAGAATTGTTTTGAAATCAAGACAGTTGAACTTGATGGCGAAATGAGTAAGCATTTTGATCAATATGTGCAACAAGCGTTAAAAGATTTAAGTTTTACTCCAGGTTTATGCATGGGTGAGCAGCGAATTAATCTGTTGATGACGCAAACGCAGAACATCATCATTGGCCGAGGCTTTACTACGACACGAATATTGGCTGCACCTCAAAACTTAAGTACAGGCGTATTAAAACTCACCGTCATTCCGGGATTAGTTCGAGAAATCAAACTCGATTTAAGTGATGAGGAAAATACCCGAGCAGGCCGAATTCAATATGCCAAAAATATCTTTCCAATGAAGAGTGGCGATATTCTCAATTTACGTGACTTAGAGCAAGGCTTAGAAAACTTAAAAAGACTGCCTACAGCGGAAGCTGATATTCAAATTATTCCTGCAGATGCGCCCAATCAAAGTGATGTTATCGTCAAATGGAAACAGCGAAAAATTCCAATTCGCGTGACCTTAAGTGCTGATGATGCCGGTAGTCGTCAAACCGGTAAATACCAAGGTAACATCACCGTTTCAGTCGATAACCCTTTATTTAGAAGTGACTTATTTTACGTCACCATGGGCCGTAACTTAGCAGATCAGCAAGAGATTACGGATCAAAATGGAACCACTGTGAAGAGCGGAACCCATAACTATGCCCTTCATTATTCAGTCCCTTATAAAAACTGGCTGATCAGCGCCAATGCGAGTCGATACAATTATGACCAAGCTGTTGCAGGCACCAATAATGTCTATAACTATAATGGAGAAAGTCAGACTCAAGACTTAGGCTTGACCCGATTGCTTTATCGGGATGCCAAGCGTAAAACCTCAGCGACCTTGAAAGGCTGGCATCGAGAATCTAAAAGCTATATTGATGATGCCGAACTGACCATACAGCGCAGAGATGTTGCGGGTTGGCAGTTAAACCTTGATCATCGTGAATATATTCAATTTGCAGTGCTGGATTTGAGTCTAGGGTATAAGCGAGGCACAGGTGCATTCGATTCATTACCAGCAGTTGAGGAAGCGCTGAACGAAGGTACATCACGGATGAAGATCTGGACGCTAGATGCCAATCTGAATGTTCCGTTCCAATTTGAGAACCAGCAATATAGCTACTCAAGTGCCTTTAGAGCGCAATACAATGACACCCCGCTGACCATCCAAGACCGGCTTTCCATTGGTGGAAGGTATACAGTACGCGGTTTTGATGGTGACCTAACCCTAGCAGCAGACCGTGGCTTCTACTGGCGCAATGATTTAGCCATGTCTATTTTTCCCGCACATCAATTCTATATGGCCTTGGATGCTGGGCATGTTGATGGTCAATCTGCCCAATGGCTTTTAGGTAAAACCCTTGTGGGTGGTGCGATGGGGCTACGTGGTCAATTTAAGGTGGGTGGCACTTTTTACTACGATATATTTATCGGTAAACCAATCAAGAAGCCTGAATATTTCCAAAATTATGATTTGAATTATGGTTTTAGTGCCAGTTATTCATTCTGATCTAAAGAAAAGTACAAACTAAAAAATGAGCTCGTAGTATTAAAGCGAAAAAATCTCCCAAATAAAGACACATTGGTAATTGAAAAATGAATAAGAACTGCTATAAAACGATTTTTAGTCAAACCCGTGGTGAAATGATTGCTGTTGCAGAAAATGTCGCAGCTGCAGGACAAGCCTCAACACAGAATAATAAAGCGGTTGATCTTGAAACACCAGTCGTTGCTTCTGAAAAAAGTTTAGCTTTAAAAGTTCTTTCATTTTCATTGATGCTGATTACAGGCACTGCCCTGATCAATGCATCTATTGGTGTATCGCACAGCAATGTTGTTGCAGACTCGAATGCGGCAGGCAATCAGCGTCCAACGATATTGAACAGTGCCAATGGCACAACGCAGGTGAATATTCAAACCCCAAGCAAAGCTGGGGTATCGGTGAATCACTACCAGCAATTTGATGTGAATCAGAACGGTGTCATTTTAAATAACAGCCGCCAAAATACTCAAACGCAGCTTGGGGGTTATATCCAAGCCAATCCGTGGCTTGCAGGCGGTGAAGCCAAAGTCATTGTTAATCAGGTGAACGGCAGCAATCCAAGTCACTTAAATGGCTATGTAGAGGTCGGTGGACGTAAAGCAGATGTGATCATTGCCAACCAAGCTGGGATTAATGTCGATGGTGGCGGTTTTATCAATGCAGGTGGGGTGACTTTAAGTACCGCCAATCCGAATATTCAAAATGGACAAGTGACAGGTTATCAAGTCCGTGACGGGGTGATTAACATCACAGGTCAGGGCTTGGATGCCAGTAAAGCCGACTATACCCAGTTACTCAGCCGTGCTGCACAGATCAATGCGGGGATTTGGGCTAAAGAATTGACGGTGGTTGCTGGACAAAATGATATTGAAGTTAATCCGCAGGCTGGTGCGATACAGGCGGCTTCGGGGTTGGCAGGCACTGTGCCACAGTTTGCCATTGATACCAGTCACTTAGGCGGAATGTATGCGGGCAAAATCAGTTTAATCAGTACCGAACAAGGGGTTGGGATTAACAATGCAGGGCAAGTGTTTGCTTCAGCCGGGCATATTAAAATCAGTGCCAATGGCGAGCTGCAAAATAGCGGTGCAGTAGTTGCAGAAAATAAAGTCGATAGCACCCCAGCGAGTTTAAATCTTCAAGCAAAAGATTTAAACAATAATGGCAAGATATTAAGTCTAGGCGATCAACGCATTCAGGCTGAAAACGTCAACAATACCGGCCTCATTAATAGCCAAGGTTTAACTCGTATTGATGCCAGTCAAGGCATCCAAAACGTGGGTACAGGTCAAATCTATGGTGACCATATTGCCCTGCAAGCCGCGCATCTTCTCAATGCAGAACAGCAAACCAATGGCGATGTCAAAGCAGGCACGATTGCGGCACGTCAACGCTTAGATATTGCAGGCGGAAAAATTGAAAACCGAGAACAAGCCTTAATTGCCAGCGAAGGTGCGCTGACTGTTGGTGGACAACTCAATGCAAACCATATGGCAGAAGGCTCTGCCGCATTATTAGACAATGCCAGTGCACGTATTCAATCCGTGGGTGATATGTACTTAGGCGTGGATATTTTGACCAACCGAAATTTGCATTTCAGTTCAAGTGTCAAAGAAATACCAGAAACCCGCAAAGATGTGACCGCTTATCAAGGTGCTGGAAGCGCTGAAATTCTTGATTCATCGCATATTACAGGTCGTGGCAGTTATGACAGCATTTATCTGGATGGTCAAAAATATGAAGACTATACCCGATATATCTACAACCAGTACGAAACCCAACACTATGTGGATTCCAGTGCACCAGCGGAGATTATTTCAGGTGGCACACTGACGCTAAAAGGCCAAAGCCTGACCAATGACAAGAGCCAAATTCTAGCGACGAAAGGCATTAATATTGAACAAAATGAAGTGAATAATATTGATGCTGAGGGTGAGCATCGTGTGATTAAAACGGGGACATCACAGTATCACTATGTAGGTTGGAATACATTAGGTACAAGTAAACGAAGTAAGTGGAACAGTGTTAAACCCTATAATCCAGCTGATATCGTAACGCCAATAAAACTTGATGTGGTGAAATATGATGGTGCTCACCAAGGCACATTAAATGGTGATACCTCAGAACTCAGCTTACCGCTGCAATCCTTATACAGCGTTAATAAAGAAAATAATAACCGCCCTTTGATTGAAAGCAGCGATGCCTTTACCAATTATAAAAATTGGTTAGGCAGTGATTACATGCTGCAAATGTTCACGACCAACCCACAAAATATGCAAAAACGTTTAGGGGATGGTTATTACGAGCAAAAACTGGTCAATGACCAAATTGCACAACTGACGGGTCAAGTTTATTTAGATGGTTATACGAACTTCGAGGATCAATTCAAAGCCTTGATGGATTCTGGGGTAAGTGCTGCCAAAGATCTTAATTTAAGTGTTGGAGTGAAGCTCTCAGAAGCACAGATTGCTCGATTGACCAGTGATATGGTGTGGCTGGTGACAGAAACCATTACCGTTGATGGCGAAAAAATCCAAGTCTTGGTACCGAAAGTGTATGTTGCGGTACAGTCGGGGGACTTAAACAACAAAGGTGCCTTGATTGCAGGCGAGACGGTCAATTTAAAACTGAGTGGGGATTTAAACAACCAAGGCAGTATTGCTGGACGCCAATTGGTGAGTCTTGAAGCCAATAACATTAATAACGTGGGTGGCTTAATACAAGGTCGAGATGTCTTTGCGACAGCACACACCGATATCAATAATATTGGTGGGACAATGACCGCCAATCAAATCCTTGCCCTTGATGCGGGCCGAGACATTAACAACATCACCACGACGATTAAAACTGAAAATAAGCACGGTTTAAGTGAATTTAGCGCTGAAAACATTGGCCGTGTTGCTGGGCTGTATGTACAAGATGCGGATGGTCAGCTGGTTGCCAATGCCAAGAATAATATCAATCTGACTGCATCAGATCTACAAAGCCAAGGTAGCATTGCGATCCAAGCGGGACAAGACCTGAATCTTTCTACGGTGAATGTCAGTCGCAGTGATTTAAGCTCAGCAGGTGACAAGGATCAGATTCTGAATGCTTCGAGTCGAGATGTAGGGACGCAGATTCAGGCGAAAGGAAATATTTCCCTGCAAAGTGGTGCCAATACTCAGATTAAAGCCAGCACCTTGAACAGTACGTCGGGCAATGTAGTGATTGATGCTGGACAAAATGTCTTGATCGAAAATGGACGAGATGAACGCAGTTCTCAGCTTGCAGCCCAAGAAAAAGGTGGCTTCTCTACAACAGATAAAAAAATCCAATCTTCGACCAGTCAATCGATTGCAACCGACATCCAATCGGGTGGCAATATCCTGATCAATAGCCAAACAGGAGATATTCAAGCCACGCACCTGCAAGCTGGTGCGAAAGACAGCATTCAAATTACGGCAAACCAAGGCAATGTAAAACTTTTGTCAGATATTGATACTGATATAAAGAGCACGGAAACAGCCAAGAAAAATACAATTCAATTTAAAAACCGTCAATCAGGATATATCGACGAAGATGTTGCACAAACACAGCTCAAAGCTGGCAAAAATGTTGATATCAATGCCGGTAAAAATATCGAGCTGCAAGCCAATGATATACAAGCTCAAGACAATATTTATATTGGCAATAAACAATTCGAACGCCAAGCGGATGGCAGTTTAAAATCCAAAGATGGTAATGCCCTGCCCGAAAATGTCAGTCTGACGACATTAGAAACCAATGATCAGCAATGGGATGAAACCCAAAAAGGTTATCGTGGCATTGCCAAAGACTTAATGAAAGTGACTGCTGTTGGCTTAGCGGGTATTGAGGCTTTAGCTCCGGGATTAAAAGCACCGAAGATCACGATCGGAGAATCATCGAGCACACGGACTGAGCAAAGAACACAAACAGGGACCGATCTTGGTGCCAATAATGTCTATGTGGGTTCAGCAGGTCAAACGACACTGACCAGTAGCAACATTGATGCACAGAACACGGTCTTAGCGGGCAAAAAAGTCACGCTCGATGCAGCAGAAGAACAACACAAAACTGTTACGTCAAACAGCAAAGAAACGGTACAAGGTCTTGGGGTTAAGCTGAATAAAGACAGCATTCGAGTGGGCGGCTTTGTACTTGAAGACGCAGAGAATACCGTTAAAACTACAGCCACAACGCATAAGTCAGGCAATATCAATACTGAAAATTTAACAATTCAAGGTGCAGAAGGTGTAGATATCCTCGGCCAAAATATCACAGCGACAGGTGATACGATCATTGATCATGGTCGAGGAAATCTTAACATAGGCGGTTATGAAAATAAAACCACCACAGAAGAAAAGACTCATACTGAAACCATCAGTACAGAAGTCGGCATTCGCAATGCCTATTTAGATGCAATCTTAGCGGTAGAAGCTGTTGCAGATGCAACTAAAGCCTTATCTAAAGCTAAAGATGATTATAGCCAAGCACAACGTGACTATGCAGCGGGTCGAATTACCAAAGGAGCCTTAGATGACAGCAAAGCCAATGTCGCAATGGCAACGGCCAATGTGGCAAGTGCACAGATTGCTGTAGGGGCAGCAGCCGCATCTGCGGCTGCAAGCAGTGCAACCTATGGCTTTACTATTGGTGCCAATGGTGAAAGGATTGAAACTACGACGACCACGAATACAGAACAAAGCCAATGGCAAGGTAGCAACTTAGATTTAAATAACCTTCAGCTTAAATCAGAAGGCCAAGACATCAATATCCAAGGCAGCCGAGTGAATGCAACAGGCACCACGACCTTTGATGGCAGCAAAGACCTCAATGTGACTGCAGGCGTCGAGCATAGTAAACAGGACAGCAATAGTAAAACCAATAGCCAAAGTGTGAGCTATACCTATGGCGGTGGCGGCAGTGCTTCAATAGGCAAGCAAACCAGCCAATCACAAAACGAAAGCCTCACCCACGTAAATAGTGAAGTTGTGCTGAATCGTACTGAAGGTGCAATAGACAAACTGAATATTCAGGGCGGTGAGGTTTCTATCGCTGACCGAGGTAATCTACAAGTAAATCAGATCCATGTAGAAAGCTTGCAGGATACAGAGACTAGCAGTAATAGCAGCAAAGGCGGAAATATTGGCTTAGGTTTTGGTTCTAACGGTAAAGCCAGCAATATCAGCGCTGGCTATAACCAAAGTAAGGGCAGCATTGACAGTGCATGGGTAAATGACACTAGTAAGCTGCTGATTGGCAATGCGCAGAACGATGCTGATCTAGATGCGATGGGTGTTAAAAATATTACCAGTATTGGTGGTGTGATTGCCAATGCGACGAAGAATGAAGACGGCACATTAACGGATCACGGTAAGCTGAACTATTCAGGCGAACTTGCGCTGAAAGACATAGAAGATCATAACTACAACAGTAGCAGTGGTTTTAATGTATCAACGACGATAGGCAAAACCACGAACAACAAAGATGGAGAAAAATCCAAATATCCAAACGGTTCAACCACCATTGGCCTTAACAGCAGTGGACAAGAAACAGAACAATTGACTAAGGCAACGATGGGTCAAGGGACTGTTGCAAATGCCTCAGACAGCACCAATCGGGACATTAATAATACGCAAGAAATTACTCGTGACCAAGTGACGGGCATGCTGGATGGTTCTGTGACGGTTGATCAGCGTTTACTGAGTAAGAGTGGACGGGCGGAGATTATTCAAGAGCAGAAGGAATTACCTGAAAATTTCCGTCAAAGTGCTGAAAATATTGTGAAGCAAATGCCTGAGGGAGAATATAAAGAGAAGGCTTTACAAAGTTTAAATAATATACAAGCAAAACTTTATAGTTTACCAGCAGATTTTGAGGGTTTAGAGGAATATGGGCAGCAAGTTGCAGGGGAGCTATTGAAAAATGGTCTTGAAATTAAAGAGGTCGAAAAGATTATAGATACAGATAATTATTGGTATGCAATTCAAAAATTATCTGCTGTCCAAGAACAATTAGATATTTTGAGTCAGAATGGTAGTGGCATTGAACAGATTCTTAATTCTGAGCTCTCTAAAGAGCAACCAATAGTCAACTCAAACTCCTTAATTAGTATATTAGCTGAAAATACAGATAGTTCTCTTGCTGTAAAAGAAACGGATTTACTAGGTTTTAAATTTTTACATGCGGCAGCAGAAATTAGTAAAAATATAGAAAAAATTTCTGTAGATAGTGGTGTTGACATTGAAAAAATACAACTTGCTGCTAGCGTGTTGTTAGGAGGGCCTGTAAAAGCAACAGCAGGATATATAGTTAATCAATTTAGTGGAGAATATATTGATTATGCTACAAATGCGGTATCAGATCATTTAGTAAAATCACTCTACGGACTTTCAGATGGTCTATATGATGATTGGAGTCGGTCTGAAAAAATTAGTGAGTTGAAACAGCTTGGACTAAGCGATGATGATTTTCAACGAAGTCTTAATTATGCGGAATCACTGCAAAATGCAAAGCTAGGTGCTACTTTTATTGTTGGTATAGCTGCTGAGACACTAATTTCAGGGAAAGGAAAAGCTAAAAATAGTGATGAAATATCAGTAAAACCTACTGTTCCTGATTATGTTACTCGTAATGATCATGATTTTTCTGCTACAGAAAATTATAAAGGTAAACCAAAAGCTTACATAAATGACAAAGGTGATTTGGTTGCTGCAAACCCTGAAGGAACAGGATCTGTTCAATCTCATATTAGAGGTGGTAATTCTGAGAATACACCATACATTTCAACAAGTGATCCAGCAATAGCTATTGATTCTAAAAATTATGGTGGTGAGCAAATTAAGATTGATACGAAGCGATTGCAGGAAGATATTGATGCAGGTAAGATTTCTGGTAGTCAGATTGTGACACATACCGAAGTTAGAAAGGAATTACAATCTAAAGTCGATGCAGCTCAGGCGAAATATGATCGTAATCCTAGTAAAAAAAATCGAGATAAATTAAGAGATGCAAATAAAGATTTGAATCATGCTATTAGAGATGGGGAATGCTTAATCAAAGGTTGTGTTCCATCAGAATACATAAAGAAATAGTTTGTAAGGAGTATAGAGTTGGAACAGAAGATTATAGACTTATTAAATGAGATTCCTGATAGTGTCAATTATACAGATATAGCAGAGGACTTAGATGCTGAAGATATTTCAGTTAGCCGTATAGAACAGTTAAGAGAATTATTAACAAATTCGGATGACTATATTGTATTCCAAGCTGCTAAATTGTTGACATTTTGGGGAGATGATTATGGTTTTAATGCTTTAACTGCATTATTTGAAAACAATAAATTAAATGGTTTTATTGATCATAGGCTAAATGGTTATGATGATACATTGCAACATGTTCTTAGAGCATTTATTCGTTATTGGGCTGATAAATCTGACCATGGTCTAGGTACCTTAACAAGAAAAAAATTGTTTCCATATATTGTCAAAATAATAGAGCTTGCTAATACTCAACCTTTTGGAATAGATTCTTTATTTGGTTTAATAATCGATGAGGACTTCAAAGAATATATTCCATTTTTAAAAGAACATTTAATTTCAATCATTGATCATCCAGAAATACATGGTTGGAAAATTCATGATGTTATTGAGTTATTTTTAAAAATTGAACCTGATTTTGTATATAAATTATTGGATGAAAAAGGAAAGACGTTAAAGGATTTTAATTTTTGAAATTAATGTATCGACCAGTATTGGTATTCCACAAAAGGGAACTAAAGAAGCTTCTACAGCTCCAAAAGGTTCAACGACCATTGGTATCAATAGCAGCGGGCAAGAAACAGAACAACTGACCAAGGCAACCTTAGGTCAAGGTACTGTGACGAATGTGAAAGATACGGTAATCCCCCCTAAAAATAATAGGATCTAAAAGTAGAATTTTCTCTTAAGATACGAGCAGGAGATTCTGCATGAAAACATCTAAATTTACTGATAGTCAGATCATGTCCATCTTGAAACAGGCAGAATCTGGCACACCTGTAGCGACCCTTTGCCGTGTACACGGCATGAGTAATGCTACCTTTTATAAATGGCGTGCCAAATATGGTGGTATGGATACATCATTAATGGCTCGACTGAAAGAGCTAGAAGCCGAAAATACCAGACTTAAAAAGATGTATGCGGAAGAGCGATTAAAGGCCGAAATCATCCAGGAAGCGATGGCAATGAGCAGCACTGCTGCGCAAGGGTAAAG
>NZ_VPBV01000010.1:0-89671 GCF_013418545.1 Acinetobacter sp. YH12136 | reverse complement strand
CCTTCCCGAACTCAGAAGTGAAACCTCTTCGCGCTGATGGTAGTGTGGGGTTACCCATGTGAGAGTAAGTCATCGCCAGCTCATTATTCTAAACACCCTCAACTCACGTTGGGGGTGTTTTTTTATGCAAAAAGAAAATAAAGTTAGAAAAATAAAATTATAAAAAGAAAGGAAACATAAAAGTGAAGGCAAAATAAAACCATCTGAGGATGGCTTTAATTCAACGGGTATTGGCTACTTTATTAAGCTAGTAAGTCAAAATTAAAGTGCATCTTTTAAGTTTTTTTGGTGCTGTTTGACTTGTTTCGCGTAGCGTTTACCTTGCTTTTTCATTTTTCGATTACTATTGTAGCCAGTAGGTCCCACATTGTAATAGGCCAAAGCTTTAGGCCATTTACCCGACTGATTTTTATAATGATTTAAAATAAATGTACCACAGTTGATATTGGTATGTTCATGGAATAAATCGCCAGGACAAGTCTGCTGCCAATAACGTGGAATAATTTGTGTGAACCCAACTGCACCTGAAGGTGAAACAGCATAGGCACGATAATTCGATTCTTGTCTAATAACTGCAGCGACAAGCAGAGGATCAACATTATGTTGTTCTGCACTTTGTACAATGATTGGTGCTACACGATTTGCTGTATCAGGATGCACAGCATAAGCCTTTTGGATCCCTGTAGAAAGTTTAGCTGAGCGTTTTGCAAGAGAACCACCTCCTAGTGGAGAGCAAGCTGCTAGCGTTAAAACAGTACAACCAATACTGAATATTTTTATAGATGGATATTTTCTAAAAGTATTAAAAATCATATTAAAACTATATCTGTCATTTTGGCGTATGTGAGTATATATACTGATTTTGAGGTGAGCGATTGACCTAGTCAAGCCATTCACAGATTTGAATTGTATCGTGTCAGCATAATACAGAGGTTTCGTTTTGTTTTATCGAATGATTGGATAAACCAATGGAGTCCGATCTATCCTTAGGTTTAATAATATGTCAAATTGATGACAAGTTTTTTATTTAATATAAACTATTGGAATAGAACAAATAAACTGCAATTTTAAGATAAAAGTACGTACAATATCGGCTTTTTAGCACTTTGAAAATTGCTTATTGCACAGGGAGTAAGTGTGTTAGAAGTCTTTGTACAATTATGTGGTGGTATTGGTCTATTTTTGATTGGTATGACCATGATGACAGACAGCTTAAAAAATATGGCAGGGGAAACTTTGCGTATTTGGTTGTCTAAATTTACAGGCTCACCCATTAAAGCTGTGCTTTCAGGCATCGGTTTAACCTTAATTGTACAATCTTCTACAGCAACGACTTTAGCCACAATTGGTTTTGTCAGTGCGGGTATTCTTACTTTTGCTCAGGCAATTGGTGTCATTATTGGCGCGAATATTGGCACAACCAGTACGGGTTGGATGGTGGCATTTTTAGGTGTTAAATTTTCCATCACCAGTTTTGCATTACCTTTGCTGGGTTTGGGTGCAATGCTCAAATTATTTAGTCAGGGGCGAGTTGCATTATTTGGAATGACATTGGCAGGTTTTAGTCTGATTTTCCTTGGCATTGATATGTTGCAAGTTGCCATGTCAGGTTTTGCTGAACGTGTCGATTTATCAGTATTTTCAAGTAGATCTTTGATTGCGCAACTCAGTTTGGTTTTGGTCGGTATTATCATGACCATTCTGTTGCAATCTTCAAGTGCTGCAATTACCGCGACCTTAGCAGCATTGGCCAGTGGTGCGATTGATTTGCAACAGGCTTTAGGTTTGGTGATTGGACAGAATATTGGTACGGTGGCGACAGCCATTATTGCTGCAATTGGTTCAACTGCAAATGCCAAACGTACTGCAGCGGTTCATGTGATTTTTAACATCATTTCAGCCATTTTTGCTTTTATTATTTTAAAACCGTTATTTCTTGAGCTAACACAAAATCAACGTCTTATGGCAACATGGGACAATGTGGTGATTGTTGCTGCATTTCATACAGCATTCAGTATTTCTGGTACTTTGATTATTTTGCCTTTTATCCGTCAGTTCGAAAAACTGATTATGAAAATTATCCCAGATCAAACTCAATCGGTTTTATGTTATCTCGATCAAGCGAGTTTATCTGTGCCCGCCTTGGCTATTCATGCTGCATCAAAGGTGATTTACCATAGTTTGTATGACGTTTTGGTGATGCTAAAACTGGCTATCCAAGAGGGAAGATTACCTTCAAAAGTACGTTTATTACAGCTAGATGAAGTACTCATTCAAGTCCAACGCTATTTGGAAGAAATGTCGATTTCAGAAAATGAAGCTGATCAACAGCGTTTAATGGCGATGCTTCGTTTGATGGTGTATTTACGTGTTTTACGAAGTGATTTGGAAAATATTACTTTAGCAAAAGAAATACGCACCCAACCTGCAATTTATCAAGTTGGCATAGATTTTGTACAAATTCTTGATGAACATCTAAAAGAAATGGATGATTTTGATGTGCATAAACATGTACTAAGTCTAAATACCGAATTATCTAATTTGAAAAAATGGACAGAAGATCAACGTGCCGAAAACCGTGAAAAAGTGCTGCAATATATTGCCGTGAATCAGCTCAATGCTGCGACAGGTTTAGAGTTGTTGGCGGCACAACGTTGGTTGGATCGCGTGATTGCGCATGCACAGCGCTTAGCTAACGTGTTGGTTGAAAATTCACGTAAACCAAGTTAATGATTTTAGGCTATTTTTTCGATAGTTACTTTTATATTTAAAAATGGCCTAAGCGAATTCACTTTTAATCTCAATCAAGCGTATAATTTGAGCATCGTTTTTTACAGTATTTTTTCAATGACTCCAGCAGCTAAACTTTTAAAAGCCAAGAAAATTCAATTTTCTATGCATGAATATGAACATGATCATAATGCTAAAAGTTTTGGTTTAGAAGCTGCGGAGAAGTTAGGCTTAGATGTCACAGAAGTATTTAAAACTTTATTGGTCAGTGATGATAAGCATTATTTTGTGGCGATTTTACCTGTCCATTACCAATTAAATCTTAAAAAAGTTGCGGCTGCTTTTCAGTGTAAAAAAGTACACATGGCTGATCCTAAAGATGCTGAGCGTTTGACAGGTTATTTGGTTGGGGGCATTAGTCCAATTGGGCAGAAGAAACAACTGAAAACAGTGATTGATGCATCCGCTCAACAGCTTGCAACTATGTATGTGAGTGGAGGGAAGCGGGGATTAGATATTGGTTTAACACCAAGCGATTTGGCAAAAGTTTTAAATGCTAATTTTGTAGATATTGTAGATGCATGATATGTTGAACTTTATATTGTTTTGAGTCCAAAGCACACAGATGCTTGTTCTTGTATGAATGTAGCAACTATTCCTATTCGTTTCATCTCAGTGATTCTTGTTCCAAGCGACCATTTAATAACAAAAAAAGTTATCTTTAAGCAATAAATAGGGTAATTAAAAACTCGTATTGATGATTTTTTAACAAACTAAATTTTATGTTATATTAGTGAAAGTTAAGAAATTCTGAGAGGTGCAGTATGGGTAAGCGTCTTAAAGACTACACAATCGAAGATCGAAAAGCTCGTCCAATGTGTCCAGCTAAACCTATTGACTTTGGTGATGATGAGACTACCAATCGCATTATGTTAGATGCTGCTAAACGTGTAATTCGTCGGCATAAAAAAGAACTTATTGCGCTTGCTCACAAATGAGTCTAATGCCCTCAACTTTTGTCGTTGCTGTCTATTTTGATATATCTTTATTACGTTATGAGGCAGTCATTTAGAATGACTAAATTTTCTGCCTTATGACTTAATATCAGCCAAAAACTTGCGAAATCTCTCTCACATCGCAAACATAGACGAATAGTCAGATGAAGTTTACAAAACTTACAAGAGAATAGTTGAATAATAATTACAATAATATATTATAAAAACATATATTGTTTTGGGTGTTCAAAATGCATGATTATCTGCTGGCATTAATCGGTGGTGGATTGCTTGGTCTTGCAGTCGTGGGCTATTTATATGTTCATGGTCGTATTGCAGGCATTAGTGGTTTACTGGCTCAAGTATTAAATCCGCAAACGCTGTTCAAAACGCCTGCATTGTGGTTTGTGTTAGGTATTTTCATTGTGCCTTTTTTCTATGGCATCGTGGCTCAACCTAAAGTTGAATTGAATGCAAGCCCATTGATGATGATTGTGGCGGGATTGTTGGTTGGTTTCGGTACTCGTTTGGGTTCGGGTTGTACCAGTGGACATGGTATTTGTGGCATGAGTCGTTTATCTAAGCGCTCCATTGCAGCAACAGCTACCTTTATGTTAGCTGGCTTTATTACCGTTTATGTTATCCGCCATATCACAGGAGCATTCTAAATGAAAAATTTCTTAGCCTTTGTTTTCGGTGGTATTTTTTCAGCTGGATTGATTCTTTCTGGTATGTCGAATCCTGAAAAAGTTTTAAACTTCCTCGATCTTTTCGGTACATGGGATGCAAGTCTGGCATTTGTTATGATGGGTGCAATTGCGGTTGCCTTTATTCCATTCCAAAGAATTATGCGCCAAGCTGAACCAAAAACCATTTTAAATGAACCAATTGATTTGCCTAAACAAACTCAAATTGACTCTAAACTGATCACAGGTAGTTTTATTTTTGGTATCGGTTGGGGCGTTGCAGGAATTTGTCCTGCGCCAAGTCTAACCTTGATTGGTTTAGGTTATTATCAAGCAATCTATTTCATTGTTGCAATGTTGGTGGGGATTCTCATTCATCGTAAGGTTGCAGGAGCATAAGATGCACGCAGATATTCAGCATTTTTTTGATGAAAATACTAATACATTCAGTTATGTGGTAAGTGATCCTGTAACGCGTCAATGTGCCATTATTGACAGCGTGTTGGATTATGACCCTGCATCTGCGACTACTTCAACAATTCATGCCGATGAAATCATTGCTTACATCCAAAAAAATGAATTAACGGTTGAATGGATTTTAGAAACGCATGTGCATGCCGATCACCTGACAGCTTCTCAATATTTAAAAGAGCAGTTGGGTGGTAAAATTGCCATGAGCCATAAAATTTCGATTGTGCAAGAAACATTTAGTGCTATCTATAACTTGGATATCAAGTATTTCAATTCACATCAATCATTTGATTATCTGTTTGACGATCATGAAACTTTTACGATTGGTGAATTACAAGCCTATAACATCCCTACACCGGGGCATACGCCTGCTTGTTTAAGCTATGTGATCGGTGATGCTGTATTTGTAGGTGATACTTTGTTTATGCCTGATTATGGTACGGCACGTTGTGATTTCCCGAAAGGCAGTGCAGGGCAGTTGTACGATTCTGTGCAAACGCTATACGCATTGCCTGAAGAAACACGAGTGTTCTTATGCCATGATTATCTACCAGAATCACGTGAACAATATGAACATGAAACACTGCTCAAAACTCAAAAAGAGCAGAATATTCATATTCATACAGGGGTAAGCAAAGCTGAATTTATTGAGATGAGAACTCAGCGTGATGCTACTTTAACGATGCCTAAATTGATTCTGCCATCAATTCAAATCAATATGGACGCAGGTAAGTTCCCACAACCTGAGGCCAACGGCATTCGTTATTTGAAGTTGCCTTTGAATTATTTTAAATAAAATTTTAAGAAAAGTTCATCTTGTATGTTATTGCTTAGGCTCACACAAATAGCCTAAGTGATATTATAAGTTTCACCGTAAAAAGCACATATAAAATTTGATTTATAAACTCAAAACTCATTAAATAGATCAATCATTTGAATTCAAGTTTAGAGTCTATTTTATGTTGTTAAATTATCAAATCACGCAAAATCAGCCTGAATCTACATTGCCACCTTTGGTTTTTATTCATGGTTTATTTGGTAGTTTGAGTAATTTAGGCATGCTCGCACGTGCATTTCAAGAACAGCGCACCGTAATTCAATTAGATGTGCGCAATCATGGTAAGTCTGCGCATTGTGATGACATGAATTATGCAGCAATGGCACAAGATGTTTTAGAAACGTTGAACAGCTTGAATATCGAACAGTTTTCTGTGGTTGGGCATTCAATGGGCGGTAAAGTTGCAATGACTTTAGCTCCTCTGGCTGCTGGGCGTTTACAGCAATTGGTTTTATTGGATATTTGTCCTTTTGCTTATCCTGAAAATCGTCACGATCAAATTTTTACAGCCTTGTTTGCTGTGCAAGATGCACAAGTTGAAAGTCGCCAAGCGGCAATGGAAATTATGCGTGAGCATCTTCAAGAAGAAATGGTTGTGCAATTTTTGATGAAGTCATTTAGCAAAGGGCAATGGTTATTTAACTTAAATGCGCTACATGAACATTATGCCGAAATTTTGTCATGGCAGACGGTGCATAGTGATGTCAATACTTTGTTTATTCGTGGCGGTAATTCACCTTATATTGAGTTACCTGAGCATTATGCCGCTATTCAAGCACAGTTTCCTCACGCAAAAGTTGAAACAGTCGCTCATGCAGGGCATTGGTTGCATGCCGAAAAAACAGCAGAGGTATTGGCATTCATGACTGAGTTTTTAGATTAATCTTGTCTAGTATTTTGCATCATTCGATGATCTAAAATGATCTCAGTTTTTAAGTCAATTTTAAACCAATACTTCATTTGGAGTATTGTTTTTTTCTTCACACTGATCTGCATAGATGAACGGTTTAGCTTTTATTCTCAACAATAAAAAAGAGCTGATGTTGAATCATCAGCTCTTCATTTTAAACTTAAGCAACCTTAAATTGCTTATGCTTTTTCTTCTTCATTGCCTGCAAGTTGCTTTAGCAAATGCTTTTCAAGATAGTGAATATCCATTGCTTGTTTGCAGAAGTTTTTATCTTGCAGAATTAAGTCTTTGTGCAAAGGAATGTTGGTTTTAATTCCTGTTAAGATGGTTTCATCCAAGGCTTGACGCATACGCGCAATACTGGTTTCACGATCTTTACCATGCACAATCAGTTTAGCAATCATTGAGTCGTAATACGGCGGAATGCTATAACCTTCGTAGATGTGTGAATCTACACGAACACCTGCACCACCTGGGGCATAGAAGTGTTCAATTTTACCCGGTGAAGGTACGAAGGTGGTTGGGTCTTCTGCGTTAATACGACATTCGATTGCGTGACCACGAATTTCAACCTGATCTTGCTCAATGTCTAAACCTAGACCTGCAGCAATACGCAATTGTTGTTCAATGATGTCAATGCCTGTCACCATTTCAGTTACAGGGTGCTCAACTTGAACACGGGTATTCATTTCAATGAAGAAGTATTCGTCATCTTCAAATAAGAATTCGAAAGTACCTGCACCACGGTATTGCATTAACTTACATGCATTAACACACGCTTCTAAAATATCGGCACGTGCTTGTTCTGGTAAGTTAGGTGCTGGCGCTTCTTCAAGCACTTTTTGGTGACGGCGTTGTAATGAACAGTCGCGGTCATAAAGGTGAATCGCGTGACCATTACCATCAGCCAATATTTGTACTTCTACGTGGCGTGGCTTTTGTAAGAAACGCTCCATATAGACCGTGTCATCACCAAACCACATTTCTGCATCACGTTGAGCTGCTTGAACTGATTCAAGCAAGGTGTCTACGCGCTCTACAATACGCATACCACGACCACCACCACCAGCAGCAGCTTTTACAATGAGCGGGAAACCAATTTCTTTGGCTTCAGCTAAAGCATTGTGCGGTGTAACGGCGTGTGCTGAACCTGGTACAGTTGGTACGCCAGCTTTACGCATTGCAGTAATTGCAGAAACTTTGTTACCCATTAAGCGAATATGCTCAGGGCGTGGACCAATGAAAATGAAACCTGAACTTTCTACAATTTCAGCAAATTCGGCATTTTCAGCAAGGAAACCATAACCAGGGTGAATGGCATCTGCACCTGTAATTTCTGCTGCAGTAATAATTGCAGGAATATTCAGGTAACTTTCACTGCTCGCACCCGGACCAATACACACGGCTTCATCACAAAAGCGTAAGTGCATCAGGTCTTTATCGGCATCTGAATAGATACCCACGGTTTTGATCCCTAAAGTTTTGCAAGCTCGGGTGATGCGCAGGGCAATCTCACCACGGTTTGCAATTAAAACTTTTTGCAACATTGTGAATCCCCGAGGTCTTAAGCGCGGTAGCGGAAGAGTGGTTGACCAAATTGAATCACTTCGCCATTTTTAACTAGAATTTCTTCAATCACGCCACTTTGAGTTGCTTCAATTGGGTTCATGATTTTCATTGCTTCAATAATACCAAGCGTTTCACCAGCAGAAACAGTTTGACCCACTTTAATAAATGGTGCTTCACCTGGGCTTGGTGCTGCATAGAACACGCCAACCATTGGAGAAGTTTCAACTGCACCACGTGGTGAAGATTTAGGTGCAGATGGTACTTCTGCAGAAGGTGCAGGCATTGCAGGAACTGCTGCCGCTACTACTGGACTGCGACGAGTTAATGCAATCGACTGATCGCCTTCTTTAACTTCAATCGCTTGTAAGTCAGATTCAATCATCAAGTCGATGAGTTTCTTGATTTTACGAATATCCATGGACAGTATTCCTAGTTTAAGATTGTGTAGTAGGTTGAATTTTTTCAAGAACAAAGTCGAGTGCTGCGGCATAGCCTTTTGCGCCTAAACCGCAAATCACACCAATGGCTTTGTCTGATAAATATGAATGATGTCTAAACGCCTCACGTGCATGCACATTCGACAAATGGACTTCAATAAATGGAATAGCGACCCCTAACAAAGCATCACGTACCGCAACAGAGGTATGCGTCAATGCAGCAGGGTTAATAATGATATATTGTGTGCCATCTAACGCGGCTTGATGAATTCGGTCTACAATTGCGCCTTCCCAATTACTTTGGAAAGTATCTATAGAAATTGATGCTTTTTGCGCTTGTGAAATGAGCTGTTGATTTATATCCTCAAGAGTGAGGTAACCATAAACTTCGGGTTCACGCTTTCCTAGCAAATTTAGATTCGGTCCATGAATAACCAAAATGGTCGAACTCATTCCGCTTGCTCCAATAAATAATTGCAATAATACTTTGCAAGATGTCTGCAAAGTTTGCTAATTATGGCATAAAATTCCACATTTTTTTTGTAATTTGTTTAATTTGACGTAGAAAGCGTGTGCCAAAATGAGGCTCTATAATGAAAACTTTGCAGGGAATTCGCAATGTTAAAAAATTACATTTTTAGTTTTTTTTGCTGATTTTTATATTCTAAAACAACTGACCAAATCTATTCATTTGTTTTCTGTAACGACTGATCAAGCGAGTGACTTGAACTGGTTTGATTCGGAATGTCAAAGCCAGAAAACAACCAACATCAATATCGCATTTATTTATAGTATGTAATTCCTTGCTGTTTATAAAAAATGGCGATTCCATTTTTTCAGTTCATTCAAAGTAGATGACCACACAAACTGCAGTGGATCATCTAATACGTTTTGTGATCATCGTTCAAGTGGTTATGGATTCGATAGAAAGATCATTTCGATAATAAGATATTTTAAAAATTCAACTTTATTTAAATAAAACATGAGCTTAAATGGAATGCTTTGATTGATATATTTATCTATATTTTAGTCTGGAATAGATGCTCCTACGCTGCGTATTATATTTTGAGTGGGGTGCTGTTGGTTTTATGTACACTTTAATTAAGTTGTAGATTGATCACAAGACCAAGCACATGCACGATCTGCACGGATATCTACCTCATTTAAAAATATGACGTGGTATCGAACAAAAAAACGGTGATGAAAGTTTCAGCAATTTTTTTCTAGCCAATGTTCTTCTACTCAATAGCCCGCAGCATCTACATCATAGATAAAATTTTAGAACGCATTGACCTTTTATTTCAAAAATCACCTTAAAAATGGCGTTATCGTAAAGTAGAGCAATATGTTCGGTATTGGCAAAAGTTAAGTGATCTTGTTCTGAATCTTGCTTTATTTGCTGTTAAAGCTCAGAAAAGCTTAATCCGTCGGTTGTTTCTCTGTTGCAGAAGGTGCTGCATCAAAACTGACAATCACTTTTAAACCTTGCGGTTGGTTAGCCTGAAATTGAAGTAGGTAGCCATATTGCTCTAATAATACTTTGACTAGAGTTAGACCTAAGCCATAGCCTTGTTTATGCGCAGATTTACGCCAAAAACGCTGAGTCAGAATGGTAAAATCATCTTCATTCAGGCTTTTGCCTTGGTCTGCAATGATCAATTGCAGGTCTTGCATATAAATTTGAATGTTTGGCGCATCCTCTGCATGCAAATAAGCATTTTGAATCAAGTTTTTCAGTACCATGTGCAACGCAGGCGCTGGAATATTAATGTGTTGTGCTACCAAACTCGCCCAATCAATCTGTAATTTCGCTGATAAATTGGGATATTCCACAGTCAGTTCCGACAAGACTGTTTCTAATACGCTACGCATATCTGCATGGCTATGTGCCGCTTGAATACCTGCTTCAGTTTGACTGAGCAATAACAGTTGTTCCAAAAGTTGTTGATAACGTTGGATGCTGCGTTCTGCGTGTTTTAAATTGTCGATGACTTTGGCTGTATCTTGGGCAGATGCGGTTTGATTCAACATCAATTGGCTCAGTTGCACATGCGTTTTAATAGCCGTTAACGGCGTGCGCAGTTCATGCGCAGCAAATGCACTAAAGTTTTTTTCGTGTTCCAGACTTTTATGTAGGCGTTCAATCAGCATCAATAAGTTATCGACAAAAGGCTGAATTTCTTTAGGAATTTTTTGTGATCTCAGTTCAATTAAATAACGAGAAGCTTCATCTAAAGATTGTTTTTTCTGAATTAAGTGGCGGGTGATGTGATCGAGCGGTAAAAACTCCAGACGGATAATCCACAAAATTAGCAAAATACAAATAATCAAAGTAAGCAGTAAAGGAATCAGTACCGCCTGTAAAATTTGTTTAAGTAGGTTTTGCCGTAACTGAATTTTTTCAGCCACCACCACCTGAACTTCACCTTCACGCAGTACATAACTACGCCATTGCAGTCCATTTTCTGTCCATGTGCTGAAACCGACTTGTTGGTTTTTTAAATTTTTCGGTGCGCCTTGAGTGCGTGCAATCACATGCTGTGGTAATGAAACATCGGCACGGAAAATAGAGACTTCACAAGCAATTAAACTATGTAGCAAGGCATTTTCTGATTCGGCATGCAAACTTTCTGTGAGTTGTTCTAGGGGCAGTTGCTGAATCAGGCGGGCGACCATACGGGCTGAGGTAGAAAGTCGTTCATCCAGCGTATTTTGTAAGCGTTGTTCCAAGTCATGGTAGAGCCATGCAAAGACAATCACCCACAGCAAAATAAATGCACAGCTGATGGTCGATACCAAACGCCATTTCAGACTGTAGTTTTTCATGTCAGCAGCTCAGGTTTAAAGATGTAGCCGACACCACGCACCGTTTGAATAAAATCGGGGTGGATTTTATGCCGTAAATGGTAGATATGCACATTTAAGGCATTGCTTTCGATACTGTCTTGAAAGCCATACACTTTATCTATCAGTTCTTCATTTTTTAAGATTTGGTTCGGATGCCGTAAAAAGGTTTCCAATAGGCTATATTCACGGCGTGAAAGCTGAATGTTTTGTGAATGCCAACTGACTTCTTGTGTATCGAGGTTCATGTGTAACTGACCACTTTGCAGTTGGTTCGATGAATAACCACGATGACGGCGGCTTATTGCATATACACGGGCAATCAGTTCATTTAATTCAAAAGGTTTAGTTAGGTAGTCATCTGCTCCTAAGTTGAGCGCCTGTACGCAGTCTTGAGTATGATTCCGCGCGGTTAATACCAATACTGGAATATGAATGGCATCTTTACGCCAGTTTTCGAGTAACTGTAAACCATCTTGGTCAGGCAGACCTAAATCGAGCAGGCACAAATCTACCGCACTATGACGTATGAAGTAATCGGCATCGCGCGCGTTATTCACGTGTTCGACTGAAATACTTAAAAATTCGAGTGCTGCCACAATACTTTGGGCAATATAAGGATCATCTTCCACCAAAACGACGAACATATTTGCTCCTATACCACAGTCAGCCCAATATATGACACATCTCGATCACGCCACAAATTTAGATTAGGCACCTACAATGCTCAAGTTTACAAAGAAAAATCTTTATTAATGTTCTCTTAATCTACACTTACCGATAATACAGTCAGTTTTTTAATTTTTAGTATAAATACATGATTTTTATTCGCGTCATTGCTTATTTTGTGTTGAGTCTGTGTGCGGTGTGGGTCAATGCTGCCAATGAATTTTTAGCGTCCGATCAAGCTTTTAAGTTTCAGGCGACGTCATTGTCTGAACAAACGGTTGAACTGAAATGGGATGTCGCACCGCATTACTATTTATATCACGATCAATTCAAAGTCAGTCAGGCTCAAAAGCCGCTTGCTTTTAAATTGCCTGCAGGGCAGGAAAAAGATGATCCGACTTTCGGGCTGACACGTGTGCATTATGGGCAAGTGACAACACAGATTCAGGTGAAGCCTAATCAGCAATATCAAATTACTTGGCAAGGCTGCGCTGAAGATGGTTTGTGTTATCCCGTACAGCGTAAAACGATTCAAACCGATGCCGATGGTTTATTGCCACAGCATAATTTAAGTGCGGGCAAAGGTAATTTACTTCAGCAACTCAATCAGAATAATCAGGCTGCTTTAAACACTAACTTAAATGATGCAGATAAGCATCAAGCCAATGGTTCTAGTACACAAAAACAAGTTACGACAACTGCAAATACTGTAACGACAAAAGAACTCAAACTTGAACAGCAAACGCTAGAAAACAAAGCACAGCTTGCTGAAAATGCGGTTGCTGTAACACAAGCTGATCCTAAACTTACCCCTGAATCAGTAGAAAACGTTGATTTAGCAAATTCCTTAGAGATTGAAAATACAGATACGGCATTGACAGACAATACATTCGCTGCATCAGCCAATTCAAGCAATACGGAAACAGCCAGTAGTACGAGTCTGAATCAGCAATGGAACAATGATCAATTTTTCCTGAATTTATTGTCTGGGCAAGGGTTGTTACTGAATGCGTTTATCTTTTTAGGTTTTGGGGTATTACTGGCTTTTTTACCGTGTTCATTGCCGCTGATTCCAATTCTTTCTGGCATTTTGGTGCAGCGCAATACAGGCTATAAAGCGGCAGCAATTGCGATCACCTTTATCGTCAGTATGGCGCTAGTCTATGGCTTGATGGGCGTTGTTGCGTCACACATTGGTTATAGCGTACAGCGTTGGTTCCAAAATCCCGTAGTGATTGCAGTTTTTGCTATGTTGTTTGTGCTCTTTGCTTTAAACCTGTTTGGACTGTATCAGTTGTCATTACCACAAGCAGTGTTACAGCGTTTAGATCGTATTCAGCAATATCAAAAAGGCGGTACTTTATTGGGTGCGGGCGTTATGGGGGTGATTTCTGCACTGATTGTCGGGCCATGTATGAGTGCGCCTTTAGCGGGAGCATTGCTATACGTCTCACATTTGGATCAAGCAGCATTGGGTGGTTTATATTTGTTCCTGCTCGGTTTAGGTATGGGAATTCCTTTACTTATTGCCAGCGTGTTTGGCGCGAAATATTTGCCAAAGCCAGGTTTGTGGATGGAACGGCTAAAATTTAGCTTTGGTTTTATCATGTTGGCAATGGCTTTGTATTTTGCTCGTCCGCTATTTTCTGTGACTTGGTACTATGTTGCTTTTGCTGTGGTGTTATTTGCCTTCGCTGCATATTTAATTGCAATTTTGCGCCACGTGTTACATCGTCCACAGCGTTTTTCGTTATTGGCTTTGGTGGCAGTAATCGCCAGTAGTGGAATTTGGCATGTCAATCAGAGTATTGCCAGTGTCAATGCGCAGGTACAAGCAGACCAATTACAGCCATGGATCAAAGTACGCACAGAACAAGAGTTGAATGCAGCTTTGGCCGCACATGCTCATCAAAAGATTGTGATTGATGTCTATGCCGATTGGTGTGTGGCGTGTCAGCCGATTGAGCGTGATGTGATTCCTCGTACCGATGTGCAAGATGCTTTAAAGCATGTGGTGCGGATTAAACTCGACTTAACCGAACAGCATCCTTCACAAGATGCCTTATTGAAAAAATGGCAGATTTTAGGGCCGCCAACGTTGTTATTTTTGGCAGATCCACAACGGGAACAACGTGAATTGCGTCTAACAGGTGCTTATAACGCAGCGCAATTGATTCAAAATATTCATCAACTGCAAGAGGCTGCGCCATGATTCAATCCGCAGTCTTGCAGTTAGGCATGTTGATGATTCCATGGCCATTGGTGTTTTTATTGCTAGGACTGATTGTCGTCTTTGCAATGGGTAAATTTTTTCAGCGTCGTTATACATGGAATGCACAGACTTGGACAGGTTATCAGGATGCATTATGGAATGCGCTGTGGATTGGTGCTTTAGTTGGGCGGGCAGTTTTTGTGTTGCAGCATTATGAGCTGTACTTTGCCAACCCGATTGATATTTTAAAAATTCAGGACAAAGGCTTTCATCTGATTGCCGCAGTTATGGCAGGTGTGGCGTGGTTTGTCTGGAAAAATCGCGCTATTCAACGTGTTGTTCTGGCATGGGCAGTTGCGCTCTTTATTACAGTACAAGTTGTAGGTTGGAGTCTTATCCAACCTTTGCAGACGCAGCATGCCTATCCCAATCTAGTATTGCACAACCTAGCGCAACAACCTCAAGATTTAGCTCAATTTTCAGGTCAGCCCACCGTGATTAATCTCTGGGCGACTTGGTGTCCAGTTTGTCACCGTGAAATGCCTGTTATGCAACAAGCACAGCAAGATTTCCCTGAGGTCAATTTTGTATTTGCCAATCAACGCGAATTTGCAGCAGAGATTCAAGCCTATTTACAGAAACATCGATTTCAGTTTGAACACGTGTTATTAGACCCTGCAGCTCGTTTAGGACAACACTTCAATATGTTCGGTTTGCCAAGTACTTTGTTTTTTAATGCACAAGGAGAATTGGTCGATCATCACATGGGTGAATTGACCAAGCCGATGCTGCAGCATTATCTGAAAAAAATACAAGCGAATCCATAAACGCGCTCTTAACGATTTGAAAGAAAACCCGCCGTGAAGCCAAAATTAAGGACAATCAATATGACATCTAACATCAAAAATAACATGCTGAAACTGGCGATAGGTATGAGTCTTGCCAGTAGTGTGAGTATGCTGCAAGCACAGGACAACCTCAAACAGCACATTGAAAAAGAAGGTTTTAAGTTTGTGCAGCAAATTCAGGCACCTGCACAAATGACAGGTTGGGCAGGGCATATTGAACAAAGTCCTGCGACAGTGTTTATTTCCAATGATCAGAAATACTATATTGTAGGCACTTTGTTTGATGCACAAGGCAATAATTTAACCGTCGATGCTTTAGACCGTTATGTGAAAAAGTCGGTACTTGAAGATGTGTGGCAAAGTCTGGAACACGCCACTTGGATTCAGGATGGGCAAACCAGTGCTGAAAAAATTGTCTATGTGTTTTCAGACCCGAATTGTCCGTATTGTCATACCTTTTGGAAGCAGGCACGTCCGTGGGTGGAATCTGGAAAAGTTCAGTTAAGACACATTATTGTGGCGGTGATCCGAGCTGAAAGCAAAGGGCAGGCGGCGACTTTATTAATGGCGAAAAACCCACAGCAGACCTTTAATGAGTTCCATCGTCAATACGGACAAAAAAAGCTGATCGAGCAAAAAACTGTGCCTGTACATGTAGAAAAAACCTTAGAACAGAATCAGGCACTGATGGATAAATACGAGTTCTTTGCCACACCTGTTGTGCTTTGGAAAAATAAACAGGGCGAATTACAGTCGGTACAAGGAATGCCAAAATCTATGAAAGATGTGTTTGAGTGATTTTAAAAATTTCCGAGCAAATATCTAACTGAATATTCAAATCTAAAGCGCAAAAAAGCTTGCTCTAATTGCATTGGAGCAAGCTTTTTGATGTAAAAGATTCAGTCTTTTATTTCTGAATACGAATCGCAAATTGAATGACGTGGGATTTGCCCTGATGCAGTTTGCCTTCTGAGCGTTCTACATCGCCCACAAAGAAATGAATCAGATGATCGTGTTTAAAATGGCTTAAAAACTCGATAGGATCGTACAGCATTTCTACTGCACGTGGGCCGCCCGTTTTATATTCTAGCTGACGAGTAGAATACAGCTCACCAACAAATAAACCGCCGTTGACCAAAGTTTCGCGCACGCCATTCAATACTTTTTGCTGTGTTTCAGGGTTAAAGTGACCAAATACGCAAATCACGTTGTCATATTGATTGGCTTGCCAATCCACCTGACTTAAATCTTGCTTTCGTGTATTTAGGCTTAAACCACGTTGCTGTGCATAGCCTTGAGCCTTATCTAAAGCAACTTGCGAGTAGTCCCATAAATCTGCTTCAAATGCTTGCTCATTGGCTTGTGCCACAGCTGCCAAATATAACAAGTTACGACCTTCACCTTCGGCCAAGCCCAAAGTTTTGCCGTGAATAGACAGTTTTTGCGTAATGTCCTGAATGAACGCATTGGCTTGTTCACCATAAATATGGTCATGTTGGCTGTAGCGTTCATCCCATTCATTATGGATATTTAACATAGTTTCGACTCGGTAAATAATTTGATGCTGTTATTCGGCTGTAGATGGAGAAAACTCTTTAAATGCTGCCACGGCGTTTGCGGCATACATGAGTGATGGGCCACCGCCCATATAAACAGCAATACCTAAAATTTCATTCAATTCTTCAAAAGTCATGCCCATTTTGACCAAAGTTCTGACGTGAAAACCGATACAACCATCACAGCGTTGTGCCACACCAATTGCAAGCGCAATAAACTCTTTGGTTTTGGCATCAATTACGCCGTCTTTCATCGCAACTTGTGATAGGGCATTAAAGCTTTTAAGTAAATCGGGAGATTGTTCTTTAATGGATTTGATATTAGACGAAATTTCAGCAGTGAGTTCGGTATATTTCATGTTGTTTCACCATCAAGCAGATTAGAACCTAAAGACAATATACCATACATTTAAATATATTATGTTTGTATATATTAATTAGCAACTTTGCTTAAATTCAGTAAATCTGTATTTATAGCATTATCAATTCACCCAAATCACTTTATAATGTTGCCGCATATTCTGGAGTCGCTGTTAAATAGTTGCGATGACTTCAAACCTCATTTTTTAAGTCTTATTCTCCCTCTTGATTCGGCTTATAAATCAATATTTTATAATTTTGTGTCTGAGTAGGCACATACAATAGGTGCCTGCATGGAAATTAAAGTCAATTATTTAGACAACTTGCGTCTTGAAGCTAAATTTGACGATTTTACCGTCATTGCCGATCAGCCCATCCGTTATAAAGGCGATGGTTCTGCGCCAGGCCCATTTGATTATTTCCTTGCGTCATCTGCATTGTGTGCTGCGTATTTCGTGAAGGTTTATTGCCAATCACGTGATATTCCAACCGATAATATCCGC
Organism: Acinetobacter sp. YH12136; assembly: GCF_013418545.1. Taxonomy (NCBI): domain Bacteria; kingdom Pseudomonadati; phylum Pseudomonadota; class Gammaproteobacteria; order Moraxellales; family Moraxellaceae; genus Acinetobacter; species Acinetobacter sp. YH12136. The sequence goes on along the minus strand of NZ_VPBV01000010.1, from coordinate 72,043 downwards.
TTATCTCAAAACAATATTGTCGATCCTGAAAACCGTTATAAACAGATTTTTAAAATTCAGGTGGAATTGCCTGCAGATATTTCTGAAAAAGACCGTCAGGGGATTTTACGTTCTATTGACCGTTGTACCGTAAAGAAAGTCGTGCAAACAGGCCCTGAGTTTGTGATTGAGCAAGTTGAAAGTATTGATGCCGATGCACAAGCTTTGCTGATGCCGAACTTGACTTCATCTCAAGCGACTTTTATTGCTGGTAAAGATTTACCGCTTGAAGAAACTATTGCCAATATGTCGGGTATTTTGGCAGGTTTGGGCATGAAAATTGAGATTGCCTCATGGCGTAATATTGTGCCAAATGTCTGGTCATTGCATATTCGTGATGCGCAATCGCCAATGTGTTTTACCAATGGTAAAGGCGCAACTAAAGAAAGTGCATTAGCATCTGCTTTGGGTGAATTCATCGAGCGTTTGAACTGTAACTTCTTCTATAACGATCAGTTCTGGGGCGAAGAGATTGCCAATGCCGAGTTTGTGCATTATCCAAATGAAAAATGGTTTAAGCCTGGCCCAAATGGTGAATTGCCTAAAGAAATTTTAGATGAGTATTGCCTAGAAATTTATGATCCTGAAGATGAGTTGCTGGGCACACATCTATATGACACCAACTCGGGTAATACTGAGCGTGGTATTTGTTCATTGCCATTTGTGCGTCAATCCGATGGTGAAACGGTATATTTCCCATCAAATTTAATTGAAAACTTATATTTAAGTAACGGGATGAGTGCAGGCAACACGCTGGCAGAAGCGCAAGTACAGTGTTTATCTGAAATTTTTGAACGTGCAGTGAAGCGTGAAATTATTCAGGAAGAAATGAGTCTGCCTGATGTACCGCAAGAAATTTTGGCAAAATATCCAAGCATTGTGGCAGGTATTCAGGCTTTAGAAGAACAAGGTTTTCCAGTATTGGTGAAAGATGCGTCTTTAGGCGGTCAATTCCCTGTCATGTGTGTGACCTTAATGAACCCACGTACAGGCGGTGTCTTTGCTTCATTTGGTGCACATCCAAACTTTAAAGTCGCTTTAGAGCGAAGCTTAACCGAGTTATTGCAAGGGCGTAGTTTTGAAGGTTTAAATGATTTACCACAGCCGACCTTTAGCACGAATGCGGTAACTGAGCCGAATAACTATGTTGAACACTTTATTGATTCAAGTGGTGTGGTGTCTTGGCGTTTCTTTAGTGCGCAGGCAGACCATGAATTTGTAGAGTGGGATTTCACCAACAATGGTCAATACAGTAATGTCGAAGAAGCTGAGGCTTTATTTGCGATTTTGGAAGAAATGGGCAAAGAATCTTATATGGCGATTTATGAACATTTAGGTGCGATTGCTTGCCGAATTTTAGTCCCTGATTATTCAGAAGTGTATTTGGTAGAAGACCTGATTTGGGATAATACCAATAAAGCTTTGCTGTACCGTGAAGACATTTTAAATCTGCACCGTTTGGATGATGAGCAACTTGAAGCTTTAGTTGAGCGTTTGGAAGAATGTGAGCTAGATGACTATACCGAAATCAAAACCTTAATTGGCATTGAATTTGATGACAATACCGTTTGGGGGCAGCTCACCATCCTCGAATTAAAATTGTTGATTTATTTGGCATTAGAACAGTTTGAAGAAGCTAAAGATTTAGTCGAAGCATTCTTACAATACAACACCAATACCGTAGAACGTGGCTTGTTCTATCAATGTATGAATGTCGTGCTTGAAGTTATTTTAGATGATGAAATGGATATTGCCGATTATGCTGTCAATTTCCGCCGTATGTTTGGCAATGAACGTATGGATGCAGTCATGGGTTCTGTTGAAGGCACAGTACGTTTCTATGGTCTAGCCGAAACCAATATGCAGCTTGAAGGTTTAGATCGTCATTTACGTTTAATCGACAGCTACAAAAAACTGCATAAAGCACGTGCCAAGTTTGTTGGGCTGAATAAAGACTAATCTTGCAGAAGTAGAACGCTGTTCTGATTTGAATCACCGTCCAAGAAAAAGACTCGGCTTTAAAAGTCCGAGTCAGGTATTATGGCAACAACATGGTGTTGCATTTCAAATGCTATCTAAGATTTGCTGTTGCTATAGGAAAGGCAAAATAATAACCCTCGTTGTTGAGGGCTATTTCATTTAAGCGAGATGGTCACGAACAAATTGAGGATCTAAAATAAACAATTTAATCAGTGATTGAGCTGCTCCTGAAGGTCTTCTAACACCTTGCTCCCAAGATTCTAATGTACGTTTAGAGATACCTAAAATTTTAGCAAATTGATCTTGAGTGAGTTCAGACTTTCTTCGTGCTAGAGCAACATCTGTTTCATTGATCACAGTTTTTCTTGCTGCGTTATTAGCAAGCATTTGTTTAACGCCTTCTAATAATTCAACATTTAAGTCTCGTTTTGCTTCTCGAGCTTCCAATTCTTTGTCACTTAATAAACGACTCATTTCAGTAACTCCGCTAATTGTCTAAGTGTCTTTTTCTCAAGTTGGGTAATTGTGTCTTTACTATATAAGGTCAATAACCAAATTTCGCCATTTGCTAAACGGTTATAGTAAATTACACGAACACCACCTTGTTTACCTTTACTCTTTCCACCCCATCGAATTTTACGAACGCCGCCAGTACCAGGTTCTACATCTCCTGCTGTAGGGTTCTCAGCAATGAAAATTTTAAAGTCATTGTATTGTTCTTCAGTCCAATAGTAGGGATATTCATTGGTAAAAAAAGTAGTCTCACAGATGGTATACATCGAACACCTTTATACTACTTTGTAGTGTTTAATTGTATACTACTTTGTAGTACTTTCAAGCATTAAATTAGGTCTCATATTGTGAGCTTTTTTTAACCCAATCAAATCACTGCTAATCGCCAAGTGCCAATAAACCTTCCCAACTAAAATAATTCGGGCTTAAATGACTGCGCTGCATCGCCCAAGTTCGATCTTGCAATTTACATGCACCAATGGCGAGTTTTTGCATACCAAATTTACTTTTCACCGTATCTAATACTTGCTGTAATTGTTCCTGTTTTTCAATGGCGTCAGTATCTGCAAGCAGGTCGTGAATATAACTTTGTTTAGGTTCAAGTCCCGTTAAAATCACACCACATTTTTTAAAGGCAACACCTTCTTGAAAAAGCGTTGTCACATGCTTCATTATGGCCTTATTCATGAGCAAAGCAGAATCTGTTGGCTCATTGAAAGCAATAGTGACCGATTGATTGTAAAAAACTTGGCGCGGATCAAAACGGTTAGATTGCGCAAAAATGATCATACAACCACATAAACTTTTTTCAGCTCTGAGCCTTTGCACAGCAGATTGTAAATAATCGCTCAAAGCTTCTGAAAGCGCATGAATATCTGTTACACGCTGCCCAAAAGAACGTGAGCTGATGATTTGCTGCTTACTTACGGTATTGTGCTCCAGTTCAATACATGCTGTACCTGTGAGTTCAAGAATGGTTTTTTTCATCAAAATAGAAAATTGGCGCTCCATTTGGTCTGGATTGCTTGTTGCTAGATCAAATACAGAACGGATACCCAATGATTGTAATTTTTTAGCGTTTTTGCGTCCCACACCCCAGACTTCAGCGGCATCAATGTGTTGAAACAAGGCTTCTTTGCTGCATAAATCCATATCCAGTAAATTACATACGCCGTTGAAATAGCGGTTTCGCTTAGCAAGATGATTGGCTAGTTTGGCTTCAGTTTTACTTTGACCAATACCAACACAAACAGGAAGAGCCAGCCATTTCCACAAGGTTGTTTTAATTTCCTGTGCAAGTGCGTTTAAATCGCGCTGAGAATATGAACTCAACTCAATAAAAGTTTCATCAATCGAATAAATTTCAACATCTTTGGCACTGACAAATTCTTGAATAATATTATTAAAACGTCTGGACATTTCTGCATAGAGCGCATAATTACTTGAAAAGACCGCAACATCATGTTGTTGAATTAATTCTTGAACTTGGTAAAAGGGCACAGCCATTTTAATGCCAAGTCGTTTGGCTTCTTCGGAACGTGACACCACGCAGCCATCGTTATTGGAAAGCACCACCACAGGACGATGATTCAGGTGTGGTTGAAACAACCGCTCACAGCTCACATAACAATTATTAATGTCAATGAGCGCAAAAACTTGCTCTAAAGCTTTCATGACTATTTTACTTATTCGGCTTTTTTATGCATTATTGTGGTGTTTAAACCATCAGGTTTTTCAAATTCCACGTGACCACAGCAAACACTTCAAAAGTTTGCCCATCTTTCAGGTAAATGCTGTCGTAGTCGGGGCTTTCTGCCTTGAGCCAAGCTTCGGGCAAAGTGGCAGGGTCGTAGTCTTCACCAAAATGTTCAGCCAATTCACTTTTGGACATTTTGGCTGTAATCATCAAGCGTTTAATAGTCAGGTCTTTTTGGTCGATTAATGCAACCACAATGCTGCGGTGTTTGGCTTCTTTACTGCGATCTACCAGTACAATATCGCCGTATTCAAGCCCTGCATTCACCATAGAGGTGGTGCGAACTACATTTAAAAAGGTCGCATTTTCATTAGAAATAAGATATTCATTCAGATCAATATTTTTATCAATATAGTCTTGAGCAGGCGAAGGAAAACCTGCAGGAATGGATTCTATCGTTACGGGAAGATGCAGTGTTTTTCTTTTAGCAAGCGCTTGAAAATCATGCTGATTCAGCAATTCAATTTGTTCAAGCAGGGCATTCAGGCTAGGGCTGGGTTTACCATCCGCACCCATGATTTTTTGTAATGACGCCCAAGCAGCGTCAGAGAAGTAAATAGGTAACTTCTTAGACATGAGATTAACTCCTACGCAACGAGGCGTGTTTGAAGTGAAATTTGATGTTTTTATAGCATAGCTGAAAATGTGATTAAGATTCAATCTACGTGGATAATTGATTGCTAGATATAGATCACACTCTACGATTGCATAGCTATACAAACACAAGCCTTTCCGTTAGGATTTTTCTATCGCAGCAGTAAATTTAGAGATGAGTATGCATATTGTTGAAGACATTTATTTAACGAAAGAAGAAGTTGAATCTTTACTGTTGGGATTAATTAATTCACAACTTGAACCTGAGTTTTTAATGAAGGATTTCATTAAACATCAGGTCTGGTCTTTGGCTGAATATTTTAAGCAAAATACTGAACATGAAATTGATTTTGCGCAAATCAGTTGCCCGATTAAAATCAAAGCGGAATATCAAAATCATCGTTTAAAACGTCATTTTCTGGTTGAGTTTCATCTGACCACCACACCTTTTTTTAATTATGAGCCAGAAGAAAATAGCGTGGCTTACTCCTACATGATGAAAGATTTTTATCTGACCGATATTATTTTTTATGATGCCTATACGGGTGAAAATTTGCAGGCTTGGATGCAAAAAAGATTCGTGATTTTGCAGGGTAAACGTGAAATAGAAGTGAATTCATTGTCATGGTATGCAGATTACAATTTGCCGCAAGTTACACAAAATATGGTGTCTTTTGTGAGTGAAGCTGCTTATGACACAGGTTTAGATCAGATTGTAGATGAAGTGAATTTGCGTTTACGACAAGCCAAGACCGTTAATTAAATAGCTATCATCTATCTAAAAAATGATTATTTGAGATGGATGGCAGGGAATATACGATTACACAATGCTGATCAGGTTAAGGAATATCGAAAATGACCACAATCACACATGATTTAGGTCATGGCATGGGGAATGACTGGGAATATAAAGATTGGGCACATCTGACTGTCTCAGAATTACACAACCTGCAACCGTATTACCCATGCTTGCAAGGGGGTATTCAAATTCTGTGGTGCAGTCCGCGCCCATTTTCATCAGCCGCAGTGATTGAAGTCACGCAGGATGCAGTCAGTACAGATAAAATAGGAAGTCGCTCGTATTTCATTAAACGCAGTCATCGTTCATTTCGTAATGCGCAAGATATTTTGCAAGAGCATGCTTTTTTGCGACATTTAGCCAGTAAAAACATTCCTGTTGCGACATTAATTGCCTCGAATTGCGGACTGACCGCTTTAGAAATGGGCGACTGGACTTATGAAGTCTACGAAAAAGCAGCAGGTTTTGACTTATATGTCGATCAGCAATCTTGGACGCCGTTTTTCTATACAGAACATGCTGCAAAAGTGGGAAGTTTGCTTGCCAAATTGCATGTCGCCATGCAGGATTTTCCTGAGTTACATGGCAGATCGGCGCGATATTTAGTATCAAATCAGCAGCTTTTAGAAAGTGAAAATATTGTAACGGCTATTCAGCAACGTATTCAAAATAGCCCTGAATTGAGCCGTTATTTTGCCGATAAAAACTTAGACGCCGTTTTTTTAGAGCGTGTATCTCAGACGCATCATAAAATTAAGCATATATTGCAGCAGACCACTAAAATTTGGACGCATAATGATTTGCATGCTTCCAATCTGTTTTGGTCTGCGCAAAGTGCCGATGCCAATATTACAGCGGTAATTGATTTTGGCTTATCAGATCGAAATTCAGCGCTTTATGACCTTGCGGTCACGATTGAGCGTAACTTTATAGATTGGTTAGCTTTAGAACATACATTACAAATCAATATTGACGAAGCGGGTTTAAGCGCGTTTTTACAGGCGTATTTTGCAGAGATACATCCACAACAAGACTTTAGCATTTTACCCGAATTGCTAAAAATTGTGCATTTGGATTTCGCATTTTCAGAGCTTGAATATTTTGTCGGAATTACCCAAAACCTGAAACATGCCGATGCTGCTTATTATGATTGGATTGTTGGGCATGTAAATTGGTTTTTTGCAGAGCAAGGACAGCAATTTACCCAGACTTTTACTCGATTAATTCAACGCGAATTGTCATAATCTGCACAGCTAAATGCAGGGTGCTGTCTTCAGATATCTTATTTAACATAATGTACATTATACGCAATTGAATTGTAACTCCAAAATAGAAATGTCCGGTTTCTCCAAAGTAAAAATGTCCGCTTTTAGAATACGCACTTTTGCGATTTTCTTAGCGGACGGTTTGTTATGTTGGTATCTATGTCGGATAAAGAACTTAAAAGATTGTCGGTCTTGCAGGAAATCTGTGATCAACGCATAACCCAGTCCCAGGCTGCTCAGTTATTACATATCTCAGAACGTCAGATCAGACGCTTATTGCAAAAATATAAAGCTCAAGGTCCTGCTGCATTAGCACATGCTGCTCGTGGTTTCGGTCCCACTTTAGCACATGAAAAGCTGACTACCATTCATGGATTTGATATTTCGGTAGAAACCCTGCGTTCTTGGATGATTGCAGCCAATTTATGGATTCCTCGTCATAAACGTCTGAAACGCCCGTATCAGCCTCGTTATAATCGAGACTGTTATGGTGAATTGGTCCAAATCGATGGCTCACATCATGACTGGTTTGAAGGACGAGCACCTAAGTGCTGTTTGCTGGTATTTATCGATGATGCAACTGGTAAATTGCAGCATTTACGCTTCTGTGAATCAGAATCAGCCTTTGACTATATGATTTCAACACGCCTGTATGTCGAACAGCATGGTAAACCTTTAGCATTTTACAGTGATAAGCACTCAGTTTTTAGAGTCAATCAAAGCAGCAAGAAAGACACCAAGATTACGCAATTTGGACGCGTACTCAGTAGTCTCACTATTGATATTATCTTTGCCAACTCACCACAGGCCAAAGGACGTGTGGAACGCGCCAACAGAACTCTGCAGGATCGCCTGATCAAGGAAATGCGTTTGGAAGGCATCTGCTCAATTACCGAGGCCAATGCTTGGCTGCCCTGCTTCATTGAGCAGTTCAATCAGAAGTTTGCCAAGTGTGCGAGAAACTCGAAGAACTTGCATCGACCTTTAACGGAATCTGATGCTGAGCTAGAGGATATTTTTACCTGGCAGGAACCGCGTAAGGTCACGAAGAATCTGACTATCACGTATGACAAGTGTATTTATATGCTTGAGCCAACACCACTGAACCACAAACTTGTTGGGCAATACATAACATTTTTAGAGTATCCAGATGGTACTGTGGCCATCATGCACGAAGGACGGAAGATCAACTACAGTATTTTCAATAAACTGGCTAGACTGCAGCAGAATGAAGTAGTTAAGAATAAAAGATTAGGTGCGGTTCTGGCCCATATCCAGCAACAACATGAAGAGTTGGAAAAACAAAATAAAAGTTCCCGTGCCAAGAAAAGTATGCCGAGTCGTAAAGCTCAGAAAGTTGTTATTGAACAAAGAAATTTAAATCCTGTTCTTGACTCTTGCAGTTAAAAACAGGCCATTTTAAATGGTTTATCGCATAGACATTTTAATTGGTGAATAATATGAATATATTAAGCAATTGATATATATGGGTTTATTTTGAGTGTTCGGTGTCTCAATTTATCTTATCATTCACAAAAAGATAAAAAGCTACTCAATCTTTCAATCAAGTAGCTTCAAAAATACGCCGTACAATCTGTTAAAGTTTTTTCCAAGTCATCGTGCTAATCGCATTCGCGCTCTTGGCTTTGCCATATACTTTCATTTGATTATTCGCCGCATTTAATTGAGCATCAATTTTATAGACATAACCATCTTTCGGGTTAATCCATTGTCCTTGCGAAAATTGTTTTGGATTTGAATTTGCTACCAAGCCTTCTAATGCTTGCATGCCTTTTATGGGCTGATTCTTTAAGTTGCCTTGGCATTTACTGCATACCTCTAATTGAATTGTGCCTACCGATAACAAATTTCGAGTAATTACAGCACTATATTCCGAAGTTTTAGAGTTCTTACGAATCACAATTTCTGCAACATAATGCCCTGTATGATCATCAATGACTTTCCATGTACCAATCAATGGATCAAATGGCATGGCTTGAGCAGGAAAAATAAATCCCAAATATAGTGCAATTGCACCTAAAAAATTACGCATCATAAAAATATCAACTTAAAACCAATTTACAGCACGGTTGTGCTAAAAATGGGCGTGATTATAGCAATCAATGTTGAATTTAAATTAATTTTTTCATTAAAATTAAATGTTTATATGCTATTGGTTCGATGAAATATCATTAAAAATGTGAACCAATACGCTTTTTGTGGATGGATAATTTTTGATGTGTTGCAGCTTTATGTATAAAAGTGAATCTATAACGTGATTTTGTATGCAAATTAATCATCTATATTTCTATTTTCAACATTTGCTGTGTTATGGCGTAAACTAGACCTACAAGCTGTATCACTATAAGTTAAGAAATATTCACAGGAATGCTCTTAACTTTATCCTAAGTTTTTTGTTTTTACTGTCTTAAATTTATCTATCTTTAAATTTAGGTTTAGTCATCAAGGTAACATCGTATGCTCAAGTGGTTCGAGAAACTTATAGATCCTTATCCAAATAAAGGTTTGACCGAACCCTTGCCAACCACGTTTTTTGCCTTTGTTTGGCAAGCAGCTTCAGGTGTACGTCCATATTTATTGTTATTGGTTTTATGTACTGCAGGCGCTGCCAGCTTTGAAGCTTTGCTATATGCAAAAATTGGCGATTTAGTCACATGGCTTAGTCAAAGTCAGCCAGATACTTTCCTTGCGCAACATCAGCAGAACCTTACTTTGCTGTTTTGTATTTTATTGGCCAATATCTTTTTTGCCAGTGCGCAGTCAATTGTGAAGCATCAAATGTTATACAGTGGTTTTCCAATGCGTTTGCGTTGGCGTTTCCACAATTTAATGTTGCAACAAAGTCTGGATTTTTTCCATAATGATTTTGCAGGAAGACTCTCTGCCAAAGTCATGCAAACCGCCTTAGCAGTACGTGAGTTTTGGGTCATTTTGGGCGATATGCTTGCCTATGTATTCATTTACTTTATTACGATTAGTCTGGTATTGGGCGCAATTTCTCCAATGCTCATTTTGCCGTTATTGCTATGGTTGGCTTTATTTATTCTTGCAGCAGCTTATTTTATTCCGCGTTTGAGCAAAGTATCTAATGAACAAGCCGATGCACGTGCGGTGATGACAGGACGCGTGACCGATGCTTATACCAATATTCAAACCGTAAAATTATTTGCGCATGCAGGTCGCGAAAGCCAATATGCCAAAGCGTCGATGCAAGAATTTATGTTGACGGTTTATAAACAAATGCGTTTGGGCGCTCAATATGAAATCAGCATCAATTTATTAAGCGTGGTGTTGTATGTGGGCGTTTTAGGTACAGCAATTTGGCTCTGGTTAAATGGCCGTGCAGAATTGGGGATTATTGCTGCCACTACAGCCATGATTCTTAAACTCAACAGTATTGCCGAGTTTATGATGTGGCAGACCTCTGCCCTGTTTGAAAATGTCGGCACCATTCAAGATGGTATGAAAACTCTTGGACGTCCAATTGCGATTCAAGACAAAGTCAATGCGAAGCCATTACAAGTTGCTCAAGGCGAAATTCAGTTTAAAGATGTCAGTTTTGCTTATAACAGTAAAAACGTGATTGACCAGTTTAATCTGCATATTCGTGCAGGCGAAAAAATTGGTATCGTGGGACGTTCAGGCGCAGGTAAATCGACCTTAATTCAATTGCTTTTACATTTTTATGAGCTTAAACACGGCTCAATTATGATTGATGGGCAAAATATTGAAGATGTGACCCAAGACAGTTTGCGTAAAAATATTGCACTTGTGACTCAAGATACTTCGCTATTACACCGTACTGTGGCTGAAAATATTAAATATGGTCGTCCTGACGCGACTGATGCAGAAATGTTTGAAGCTGTACGCAAAGCCAAAGCCGAAGAATTTATTCCACAATTGACCGATTTACGTGGCAAAAAAGGCTATGAAGCCTACGTGGGCGAACGGGGTGTTAAACTTTCAGGTGGACAACGTCAACGTATTGCCATTGCCCGTGTTTTCTTAAAAGATGCACCTATTTTAATTTTAGATGAAGCCACCAGTGCGCTCGACTCTGAGGTTGAAGCGGCAATTCAATCGAGCCTCGATGAACTCATGCAAGGTAAAACTGTAATCGCGATTGCACACAGACTATCTACCATTGCACAAATGGATCGTTTAATTGTGCTCGATCAAGGACGTATTGCAGAACAAGGTACGCATGATGAACTGGTGGCTATGAACGGAATTTATGCACAACTTTGGCAGCGTCAAACAGGTGGTTTTTTAATTGAACAAGATAAAATCGTAAAACCATCGACTGATAAAAATTAGCATCTCCAGCAACTTTGCTGTAACTCAGGCTTTGATGAAATGCAGATTTATCGCATATAGTCAAAGCCTGTTTTGTCTAACAATTTCCATAGGATTTCTTTAATTTTCATGCCAAGATGCAATATGTCATCTACGTTCTTATGTCGCCGTTTGGCAAACTAAGATATGCATAGATGACAGTCGCTAAGGCAAATTAAAATAAAATTAGCAAATGCAATGGAACATGCATGAAAACAATATCAGCACGTCAGGAACAAGGTGTTCCAGGGGTTTATGGCTTATTGGTTTTGGATGTTGTATCCCGTTGGGGTTATAACGCAGATACCTTATTTGCACCATTTCAACTCAATAGCGAAATGTTGGCAGACCCAGAATGTCGTATTCCTACACCTATTGCCAATGAGTTGGTTAAACATGCTTTAAAACTTACAGGCGAATCGACGCTCGGTTATCATCTTGGTACGCAAATGCGCATTTCCATTCATGGCTTTATTGGCTATGCGATTATGACTGCGCATGAAATTAGTGATGCGTTGATTTTAGCCAATCGTTTTATTCAACTGCGTATGCCCTTTTTACAATTGTTTTTCTCAACTTTTGGTGAAAAAGCCAGTCTGCAATTGCAGTGTGATATTCACATGGAACCTTTACGCACAGAAATTGCCATCGCTTTAATTATTGGCATGATTACCATGAGTAAAGCCATGACAGGTACCGAACACTTTACAGGTGAAGTCGATTTTGACTTTCCTAAACCTGCAGGTTTTGATCAGTATTTTTCGAAATTTCCTTATCATCAATTCCGTTTTGATCAGCCGTATTTAGGTTTAAGTTTTGACAAGCAATATCTAGGCTTAAAAATGATTAATGCCGATCCTATTGCCAGTCAAATTGCGATTAATCAATGTGAAGCCGAACTTTCTGCTTTAGGTGAACGTCGCCGCATTTCTATGCGAGTACGTGATATTTTAACCCACGCAGAACAGCATTATTTAAGCATTGAAAATGTTGCCGACTATCTACACATGTCCGACCGCACACTCAAACGTCAACTGGCTGCAGAAGGTACTTCATTTTCAAACTTGGTCGATGAAGTACGTTATCGGCATGCAACTTCCCTGCTTTCCCGTACAGACTACACGCTAGAACAAATTGCCGATGAATTGGGTTATAGCGATGTGGCAAATTTTAGTCGTGCTTTTAAACGCTGGAGTGGACGCAGTCCGAGCAATTGGCGTAAAGATCCGTATTTATAAACTTTTGTTTTTAGCAAAAAGCATGTATAAAACATGGCAAAAAGATTCGATACAATTTAAGGAGTTATCAAATGAATCACCCAGCGGAATTAAAATATGCAAGAACACATGAATGGGTGCGTATTGAAGGTGATTTGGTCGTCACAGGCATTTCAGACCACGCACAAGATGCTTTAGGCGATTTGGTCTATGTAGAAGCACCTGAAGTTGGTCAAAAAGTAATTGCGGGTGAACAAGCAGGTGTGGTTGAGTCTGTTAAAACAGCTTCAGATATTCACGCCCCTGTTTCAGGCGAAGTAGTTGAAGTAAATAGCAATTTAGACGATGACCCTGACTTTGTAAATGATGAACCGTATGGCAAAGGCTGGATTTATAAAATCAAGCCAGACAATATGGCAGATGTGGAACAGCTTTTATCAAGTGCGGACTATGAATCTGGCTTATAAGCCTTAAATTTGTAGTGTTTAATCGCTCAAATTCAAAGAAATCAGCTTCGGCTGATTTTTTTTGCATTGCAATTTGCGAAATAAATTAAATTATCTTTATTTGATAGAACAATTAAAAAAATAGAATTAAAATCTAATTTTAGTTTTAATTTTATTAAATAACTATACTTTTCACATAAATGGGTTTATTATTTTTTGCATGATCTTACTGTGTGATGACTTCCAATAACAAAGCATCTGTATAACAAAGTACACATTGCACGCTACTCCACTCACCATATATAGGTTTAAGTTATGTCAGCTATAAATGTCGAACATTTATGGAATAAGTCGTTTATTCTCTGCTTATTCAATAACTTGTTCTTATTCATATTTTATTTTGCGCAAACGACAATTTTGCCTATTTATATTGTGAATGAGTTGGGTGGTAGCTTGTCACAGGCAGGTTTAGCCATGACTTTGTTTATGTTATCTGCAATCGCGATTCGCCCATTTAGCGGTTTGATTATTGAAAAATTTGGTGTAAAGAAAACCTTATATGTTTCTGAAATCATGTTTTGTCTGTGTAGCGTGGCATACATTTTTGTAGATAGTTTACTGTTTCTACTCGTACTGCGTTTTTTACATGGGATTTGGTTCAGCATTGTCACCACAGTTACCGTCCCTATTGCCAATAACTTTATTCCAGACAGTCGCAAAGGTGAAGGTATGGGCTATTTTTTGGTGTCAGTAAATTTAGGGATTGTACTGGGGCCGTTAATTGGTTTAGGCTTAATTCAAACCATTTCCTATTCAGCCATTTCAACTTTATTGTCTTTAAGTGTTTGGGTTGGTTTTGCTTTTTGTTTGATGATTCCGCTTGTGGCAAATGCCAATAAAGCACAAGTTGAATCGATACCAAAGCGTAAATTAGGACTGCATGATTTTGTAGAGAAAAAAGCACTGCCAGTTTCACTAATGGCAATGATGGTGTCCTTTGCGTACGCCAGCATTATGTCGTTTATTTCTACCTTTGCAGAATCGCGTCACATGCTGTCTTATGCCAGTTTATTCTTCGTGGTTTTTGCAATTTCGATGATGAGTTTACGCCCGATTACAGGCAAAATTTATGATCGTCATGGCCCAAGCGTGGTGATTTATCCTGCAATTGCCCTATTTGCTTTAGGATTAATAGTCTTGAGCCAAGTACAAAGTGTGATTGGTTTTATGTTCGCAGCAGTATTGATTGGTGTCGGTTTTGGCTCAGCACAACCATGTTTACAAACCATTTCAATTCAGCGCTCACCAAAAGATCGCATTGGACATGCCACCTCAACCTATTTCTGTTGTTATGATATTGGGATTGCCATTGGTGCTTTAGTTTTAGGTTATGTGATTGCAGGTTATGACTATACGGTGGCGTATTTGTTGTGTGCTGTTTTGACGTTTATCAGTTTAATTTTCTATAAATTTGTTGTGGCTAAACAACCTAATGCAGATATTCAGGCTTAGTTTTTAATAGCAGCAAAAGAATTGTTATTTTAAAAACTAATCTAAGAAGAGTTGATTTTTAAATACTCTCCCACCCAAAAAACCTGAAATTTCAGGTTTTTTGGGTTTCTGGAGTTTTATTTTTTATGCAGTTTTAGCCAAAACCTGACGATTTAAGCTTTCAGCGACCTCAATAAGCAGTTGTTCAGTCTTATCCCAACCCAAGCAGCCATCGGTAACAGATTGACCATAAGTCATCTCGCAAGAAATCTTTTGATTTCCATCCACCAAATGACTTTCTAACATGATGCCACGGACTTGCGTCTGTTCACGTTCTGCCACAATGGTACGCAAGACTTGCGGTTGTTGTTGTGGGTCTTTATGGCTGTTACCGTGACTACAGTCAATAATCAATGCAGGCAACTGCCCTTTGGCTTTGTGCTGAATTTTCTCAATTTCTGCCAATTGATAATTTGGCCCTGAATTTGCACCACGTAAAATTAAATGCGCGTGCGGATTACCTTGTGATGACAAAATAGCAGGTAAACCCGACTGGCTCATTCCCATGAATTGATGTGGATGACTTGCCGATTGAATTGCATCTAATGCAATTTGAATTGAGCCATCAGTTCCGTTTTTGAAACCAATGCTATACGGCATGGCGCTAGAAATTTCACGGTGAATTTGTGATTCACTGGTACGTGCGCCAATTGCACCCCAAGCCAGTACATCATCAAAATATCCCGTTGCCATTGGGCTTAAAATTTCAGAAGCAATTGGTAAACCCATTTCTATAATTTGTAGATACAGTTCACGTGATTTTTCTAAGCCTAATTGCATGTTTGCAGAGCCATCTAAGTCTGGGTCATACAAAAAGCCTTTCCAGCCTACCGTAGTACGTGGCTTTTCGATATAGGCGCGCATCACCAAGAAAATTTGATCTGAAACTTGGCTTTGTAATTGTTTTAATTTTTCTGCGTATTCGAGTGCTGCTTGCGGATCATGAATTGAACAAGGTCCTGTAATGACCAATAAGCGAGGGTCTGTGCCCGCTAAAATGTTCTGAATAATTTGTCGATGTTGTGCGATTTGTTGTTTTAGCGCAGATGAAAGTGGGAGTTGCGCTTTGAGTTGATGCGGTAAACTTAAACTAATTTCAGTATTGTTGGTCTGTTGTTGTAAAGCAGTATTTAAAGCATTCATTGGTCTGTTCCTTTGGACTGTTTCTCTTTTTTACAGTCCGATCATTTATTTCAGCGTTATGGGTCTAATGGATTGCAAGGTTTGAGTCATAGATTGACTAAAGTAAAACCAATAAAAGTTGCTAAAGTATGAATAATTAACGTTGTACATGATTAAATCTCCGAAAAACCTATAAAATTCAAAACACCAGACATAAAAAAACCTGATCAGGGTTGCCGATCAGGTATCAACTGGTGGGCAACCTTTTGCCCGAACGCGACTCAGGCAATCATTGAAACTGCCAAAAGTAATAGTAAGCGTTTGCGATTAAAGGTTGCTTTAACATCTTGTTTTCATCAAAAAATGAACTGTTAAAATTAAAATACGCTGTATTGTTCCGTTTGGCAATCCTTTTTGTAAAATAATTTTTATTGGATGTATTTATTAAAATTAAGCTGCTGTTTTAGCGAATCCAGGGGTTAAAAAAACCAAGCCGAAGCTTGGTTTTTGTTGGGTCTTTATTTAAGCGCGTTACTCATCATTGATCAAAATGAATCACACTACGAATAGATTTACCCTCATGCATTAAATCAAAGGCTTCATTAATTTGGTCTAGCCCCATGGTGTGCGTTACAAATGGTTCGAGTTGAATATCACCCTTCATGGCTTCTTCAACCATGCCTGGCAATTGCGAACGACCTTTTACACCACCAAACGCAGTTCCTTTCCAAGTACGACCTGTCACCAATTGGAATGGACGAGTTGAAATTTCCTGACCTGCACCTGCAACACCAATAATAATGGATTGTCCCCAACCACGATGCGCACATTCCAAAGCGGAACGCATCACATTGGTATTTCCAATACATTCAAAAGAATGATCTACGCCCCAACCTGTTTTTTCCACAATGACTTCCTGAATTGGGCGGTCATAATCTTTTGGATTTAAGAATTCGGTTGCACCAAATTGTTCTGCCAATTTGAATTTCTCTGGGTTGGTATCAATGGCGATAATACGGCTGGCTTTGGCTTTATGCGCACCTTGCACAACTGCTAAACCAATACCACCTAAGCCAAATACCGCAACGGTATCGCCTTCTTGGACTTTTGCAGTATTTTTAACTGCACCTAAACCAGTTGTAACACCGCAACCTAATAAGCAAACTTGCTCATGATTGGCTTCAGGATTAATTTTTGCTAAAGATACTTCAGCAACTACCGTATATTCACTAAAGGTTGAACAGCCCATGTAGTGATAAATCGGTTGTCCATTATAAGAAAAACGTGTCGTGCCATCAGGCATTAAACCTTTACCTTGTGTCGCACGTACGGAAACGCATAGGTTGGTTTTACCAGATTTACAGAATAAACATTCGCCACATTCTGCTGTGTAAAGCGGAATCACATGATCGCCTGGTTGAACACTGGTCACACCCTCACCAACTTCAACCACAATACCTGCACCTTCATGGCCAAGAACTGCAGGGAAAACACCTTCAGGATCTTCACCCGATAAGGTAAATGCATCGGTATGGTATACCCCTGTGTGGGTAATTTTGACCAAGACTTCTCCAGCCTGCGGCGGTGCAACATCAATTTCAACAATTTCAAGCGGCTGACCTGGGCCGAATGCGACGGCTGCACGTGATTTCATGAGCAAATTATCCCTAAAAAATACATTAACAGATGATAAGGGGCTGCTGACAATTCGTCTATGTTTGCGATATGAGAGAGATATCTCGCAAGCTATTTATAAAATATCAACAGACTCTCACAATACCCTCTTTCTATTCAGAGTTTCAAGCATTAACATGAGGATAATCTCCATGTATAAATACAGAATGACTTAAGAATAATCATGAAGATCCAAAGACCTTGTTACTGGCTTGGAATGTTGGCTTTTTTCGCTATTTTACTGACAGGATGCAGTTTACCGATGAATCAAGCGAGCAAAGATAGCCCTGTTGAGCATTATGTAGATCATTGGCTGAATGGTCAGGAAATTGATGCACATTTATCCCAAAATTTAACAGCGTATCTTTCTCTAAATGATGCCTTTAGTAGCATCGCCTCGCGTTTATATTTGATTCAAAAAGCACAGCACCATTTAGATTTACAATATTACATTTGGGAAGATGATTTAATTGGTCAGTTGATGTTGGCTGAACTGCTCAAAGCAGCAGATCGTGGTGTAAAAGTTCGTTTATTAATTGATGATCAAAATGGTACGCAACTTGATCCAACCTTAAAACGGCTTGCTCAGCATCCTAATTTTGAAATAAAAATTTTCAATCCGTACAAATATCGGCATTTTCATGTGATGGATTATTTGTTTCGTTTTAAACAAATCAATCGCCGTATGCACAATAAACTAATTATTGCCGATGGGGCGATTGCCGTGACAGGTGGGCGTAATATTAGCCGTGAATATTTTGATGCCAGTGAAAATTTTCAATTTACTGATATGGATATTCTATTCTATGGCAGTGCTGTCCCCCAAGCCAATGCCGTGTTTTTAGAGTTTTGGAATGACGAACTAAGCTATTCAGTAAAGCAATTATTAGGCACAGGCAACGCGTTGCAATTGAGAGAATTGCGTAATCGCTATGAATTAAATGCCAAATATAAAGATAAAATTCGTGAACGTGTGGCTAACGCGCAAGAAGAAGTCAGCATCAAATTAGAACAACATCCTGTACAGTGGGTATGTGCGCATTTTGTGGCAGATTCTCCGAATAAAATTCGGGGTACAGCTCAAGGCGAGCAACTGATTTACAAACAAATGTTAAAGTTAATGGGTGTGCCCAAACAACATTTAGAACTGGTTTCTGCCTATTTTGTCCCAACAGAAGATGGTCTTAAAACACTCACTCAACTGGCTGAAAAAGGAATACAGATACGTGTATTGACCAATTCATTTTTAGCCAATGATGTGCCTTTGGTACATGCATTTTATCAGCAGTATCGCGTAGATTTACTTAAATCAGGTATTCGTTTATATGAATTTAAGCCTTATATTGAACGAAAAAAGCGTACTTGGTATGAAGTTGCAACGGGTAACGTAATTCCTGCCAAAGGCAAAAACGCCTCGAGTTTACATGCCAAATTCTTTGATATAGATGGCATGGTCTTTGTAGGTTCTTTTAACCTTGATCCTCGTTCTGCAAAATTAAATACCGAAGTTGGCTTGGTGTTAGAGTCTGAACAATTGCAAAACGATGTTTCTCAATCTTTAGACCGCTATTTGCCACAAATTGCGTATGAACTGCAATTAGACGAAAACGGTCAAATTATTTGGTTAGATCATCAGGCAGATGGCAGTATTCAAACGTATCATCATGATCCTGAAACCACACAGTTTCAGCGTTTTATGATGAAAACAGTTTCATTATTCCCTATTGAATGGATGATGTAATGACAATAGGTAGACATTAATTATGGAAGCGTATTTTTCTTTCTCTGCCATCACTGTCTACAATTATTTAAAGTTACTTATAGTAAGCCTATTTCTTTAAATAAGTTAAAATACGCTTCTGCCTTTTTCTCTAAAGCTAAAGGATAGGCTCGTGAAGATGAAGGCATCCGATATAAATGCAGCTCACGCTTGGCAAAATAGCAATGTGTCGCCTGCCCAATTTGAGGTTTTTCGGCAGATTCAGGCATAGATAACATGAGTGTATCAGTCGCTTTATCGCCTGTGGTCATAATGCTTTGACATAAAGGTATCTTGCTTAAAAGTGCTGCAATATCCATTGGTTTTTCAATCTGTAAAAATTTGTCTGATGCATTGCCTTTTAAGCGAATCACCTGCTGCGCCGTATCTGAAATAGCAATGCCAGTGGTGTTTAAAAAATCAATAATTTTATGAAGATGAAAATTTTTAGCTTCTAAATCTAAAAAGTAGTTTTTATCTTGAAAAAAGCATAAGCCCAAAATTCGCCACATATCATTTTGATAATTCGGATAATAAAAATCCATTTTCCAACGGCTTTTAGGTGGTGGAAAACTCCCAAGCATTAACAGCTTGGCATTGGCTGGTAAAAAGGGTTCGAGTGGATGGGTTTCTATTTTAGAATCAGACATTTATAGATTGAACCTTTGGTCTTTAAATTAAGCTAAGACATTGCAGTACGAGCAACTTCATAATGATTTTTATGTAACTTCCCTTGATTGAATAACCATGTCGCAACTTCTGGCCAAAAATACATTGCAGATCTAGATGCAAGTCCATACATCGGACGTGGAAAGTTTCCGTCACCACGTTTATTTTGCGCATATAAAGATAATGCTTGACGAGTCATTCCAGCACGTTCAGCCATTACTGCCAAAGTTGAATAACCTTGCTCTTCTACTATCAGATCATGAAATCCTAATGAGCGAATATTGTCTAATGCTGAGTGAATCGCTTGTTCTGCATTTTCAGCTTCACGGTCAAACTCAAGATAAATTGTATCGTTATAACTGCAAACTAATGCATCATCACAACCCGCTTCAAAGAACTTATCTTCTAGCACAGACAGATCAGAACGTGCGTCACGTACCACAACAGTAAAGTGATAGTTATTCATAGTTCATCTCTATGACATTCCTTTACTTTACGCAAGATTTGTTTTGCATGTGCTGATTTACCTGAATCGACAACATCCCAGCCGTTTTCAATCGCATATTCAATTGCTTCGCGAATATGTTTATTGGGATGTTTCTTCATATTTTCATTCTGCTTGATGATTTAATTATAATTTAGTGTTGACGATTGTTAACACTATACCATTATTTAAGTTAATTTACCTAAAACCACTCCAAAATCCTATCCGAGACTTCTTTCCCCCAAATCTGGTAAATTTCTTTACTTGGATGAAAACCATCTTTTGCCATTTCTAAATTCATGGATTGATATTTTCGAATATCATATTCAATCCACTGCATATCTTCTTGTTGTGCAATCATTTTTTCTAATTGTAAGTTCATTTGTTTTGCGTATTGTCCAAATAGCCAAGATAATGGATTGGGCAATGCGGGAAATAAATGCATTGGTGGAACCCCCGTAGCAATGATTAATTCAGGTTGGAATTTCGCTTGAATAAGTTGATAAAAATGTTGCTGTTGTTTAATCCAAGTCTGAGCCGACATTAAGCGTGTTACATCGTTGACACCAACAGAAGTAACCACAACATCATATTTTTGATTTACCAGTTTTTTCGTTTTTTGAATGACTTGTGAGGTAGTATCTCCAGACTGCGCCTCTAAACGCCAATGTACTTGGTACTGATGCTGCAAAGCAGAAATCACCGCACCTAAAAGCGCATCATTTTGATGTGCTACCCCAACGCCTGCAGCGGCAGAATCGCCTAAAATCAATAATGACAGCGTTTGCCCTTGCCCTGTAATACCTTCTCGTGCGCCTTCGGCTTCAGGCAATCGGATCGTGTTCTTTTTAACACGACTTCCCTGAATCACCAAAGCGGGAATTAAGGCAAGGGTTGCTGTTCTAAGCCACATCACATTTCACTCTTAAATACGAAAACCGAAAATACAAATTTTAAACCCAAACAAAAGTAGAGACTCAAATATAAAAATAGCATCGTGTCATTTAAAGTGATTGCATTCATCATCAGCTTTAAATTTCAGGATGCTATTCAAATACTATGATATCGCTGCTATTTAGCCGAGTTTATTGACCAATTTTAATGGTAAAACTTTCATAGCTAAGCCCAATGGCAACCATGGCCATTTAGGTACATAGGCTTTAATTGGCGCTTTTTCAATTTCTGCAGCAAGTAAGCGTGAACCTGTTTTTTCATCAACTTCAAAAGGCAGTTTTTTTGCACCTTCGTTGATTTCGGTACGAATATAACCAGGGAAAATAGTCGTAACTTGAATAGGTGTATCAATTAATTCTGCACGAATTCCTTCTGCTAAATGTGCTACTGCAGCTTTACTTGCACCGTAAGCAGTAAGATGTTTTGGCATACCACGAATGGCACTCATAGATGAAATCATCACCAAATGCCCTGAGTTTTGCTCACGGAAAATTTCAACCGCGGCTTCACACTGCGCCAAAGCTGAAATAAAGTTGGTTTCTACTGTGGCTTTGTTGATGGCAAAATTACCTTTACCAATGCGACGTCCTTCGCCCACGCCTGCATTGACAATAATGCGGTCAATTTGTCCAAAATCTTGTTTAAATTCACGAAACACCTGAAACACCTGATCATAATTGGTGACATCCAGCGTTTTTGCAATAACACGAATACCAAACTGGCTTTCCAGTTCTTGTTTCAGCGTTTCCAAACGCTCTAAACGTCGGGCGCAAATTGCAAGGTTATAACCCATTTGAGCAAATTCACGTGCCATACCCGCACCAATACCTGAACTTGCACCTGTAATTAGAATTGTTTTTGTCATGGTTTGATCCTTAAATCCAAGTCAATAAATTTGAGTTTTCAGCTTTAATATAATGATGTTCATTCAAGCTTAACAGTTGTGGTTCACTGCCGACCAAACGTAAAGTGGTGATACTTGAGTTAGTAATTGCCCAGTTCAATGCAAAGGTTTTATTGGGCGTTAAGCCTAAAATTTTACCTGCAGCCACAGAAATCACACCACCAGAAGTAAATACCACAGCATATCGTGGTTGTTTTTGGGCTAAGTCATCACATAAATGCTGCAATGCATCTTCGACACGCTGTTTAAAATGCGGCCAAGATTCTTCATATTCATGGTGATATTCACCGCCCGTCCAGCGTTCTATCGCACCTTCAAAAATTTTTGCCAAATATGCACGAGGATTGACCTCTTTGGCGACATCTTCTTTCATCAATTCAGGTTGATTAAAACGCGGTTCATACTGCGCGAAAACCTGTTGATGATTAAACTCGTTCCATGCACTGTCGGTATGAATTTCGACCTCAGGAAAACATTCTGCCAAAGCCAGTTGTGCAGTTTGCTGATGGCGCTGCATTGAACCAGCCACCACATAGGGTGCTTCTTTTAAAATGCGATCAAAATAACGTCCGAGCAATTTGGCTTGTAACTCACCATTAGGCGAAAGTTGATCATAACTTTCTGCCCCAAAAGATGCTTGCCCATGACGAATTAAATAAATGGTGGTCATTTCGGCATCAATTCCTTAAATTTGGCGATATATTTTTGTGCTAGTTCATTTGCTTCCAGTTTTTGTAAACCAATTAACTTTAAGGCACGAATATGCAAAGCATGAATGACAATCCAGAAATCCTTAAATGCAGGATTATTGGTTTGCTTGTGGAAATAACGATAATAAATTTGCTGGGCGATCACCGCTAAACGGAAAATTCCAAATACTTCATAGAAAGTCCAGTTGTCGGTGCTTAATCCAGTTTTTTGCAAATAGTAATCCACCACTTGCTGACGCGTGAACATGCCTTTTAAATGCGTTGGTTGACGACGAGTGGCTTTAAAAATTTGGTTATCGGTATCTTCCACCCAATACGCCAAAGCCGAGCCTAAATCCATAAGTGGATCACCCAATGTCGCCATTTCCCAGTCCAGCACGCCAATAACTTGCGTCGGATTTTTCGGGTCTAAAATGACATTATCAAAACGCCAGTCATTATGAATAATGCAAGTTTTTGAATCAGCAGGAATATGGTCTAACAACCATTTACGCACATACTTAAAAGATGGCACGTTAATGGTGTGTGCTTTAACATAGCGAGCATCCCAACCTTCTACTTGACGTCGGCAATAGCCATCGCCCTTGCCTAATTTTTCTAGCTCAGTTCCTGCATAAGGCACTTGATGCAGCTCAATCAGTTTATCAATGACATTCACACAAAGTTCATGTACTTGCGTTTCGTTAAACTCAAGTTCAGGCGGCAATTTAGCACGTGGAATAATACCTTCAATGCGTTGCATCACATAAAAATCACAGCCAATTACAGATTCATCCTGACACAAAGCCACCATTTCGGGTAATACAGGATAAAATGGTGCTAAATTCTTTTGCACATGATACTCACGTGCCATGTCATGGGCGGATTTGGCCTTAGTACCTTTAGGCGGACGACGTAAAATTAAATCAGTATTGCTATACTTGAGACGATAGGTCCAGTTTGATGCACCACCTGAATATTGTGTGACTTCTACAGGTTCAACGACTTCTACATTTTGTTGTTTTAACCATGCCGTGACCGCCTGAATATCGAGCTCTTCGCCTTCGCGTACTGTGCCGCCTACATCAATAACTGACATTATTTTTCCCTAATTTTCTATCTTTTTAAATCTAGCATAAATTTTCTGCGTTCTCTTGAGATGTATAGGCAATATCAACAATATTGCCAAATACCATATCAGGGACACAGAAAAAAGTGTGCGCTAATGCCCTATTTTTTACGACCGCTACGGTAGCCACGTTTTGCCAACTCGAGTTTAGCAATCATGCCTTTATGTACTTCATCAGGCCCATCGGCAAGACGTAAACTACGCGCTTGGGCAAAGAAACCTGTGAGCGGTGTATCTCTAGATACGCCTGCACCGCCATGAATTTGCATAGCCATATCTACCACTTTTTCCAAGACACTTGGTGCAACAACTTTAATTGCTGAAATTTCAGTCAATGCCGCCATATTACCTAAAGTATCCATTTTATAGGCTGCATAGAGAGTTAATAAACGTGCTTGGTCAATCGCCACACGTGCTTCTGCCACACGTTCCAAATTACCACCAAGTTTTAAAATTTCCTTACCAAATGCAGTGCGGCTCATGCCACGGTCGATCATCAATTCTAAAGATTTTTCGGCTGCACCAATACAACGCATACAGTGGTGAATACGGCCTGGCCCTAAACGACCTTGCGCAATTTCAAAACCTTGTCCTGCACCGCCAATAAAGTTTGCAACAGGCACACGCACATTATCAAAACTAACTTCACCATGACCATGAGGTGCGTCATAATCGCCAAATACAGGTAACATGCGCTCAATTTTAACGCCCACAGTATCTACAGGTACTAAAACCATAGAGTGTTGGTGATGTCGGTCTTTGCTTTCATCAGGGGTATGCGCCATAAAGATAATAATTTTGGCATTTGGATCGCCTAAACCTGAAGACCACCATTTACGGCCATTTAAGACAATTTCATCTCCATCTACCACTGCTGTCGCCTGCATATTGGTGGCATCACTTGAAGCCACTGCAGGTTCAGTCATGCAAAATACTGAACGAATTTTTCCTTCAAGCAGCGGTGTCAGCCATTCTTGTTTCTGTGCTTCAGAACCATAGCGCCATAAAACTTCCATATTGCCGCTGTCTGGTGCATTACAGTTGAAAACCGTTGGTGCAATTAAACTGCGACCACTGAGTTCTGCAATGTGTGCATATTCTTGTACCGACAAGCCCTGTCCCAATTCTGGACAAGGTAAAAACATATTCCACAAGCCAGCAGCTTTGGCTTTGGCTTTCAGTTGTTCTAATTGTGATGGCCATTGCCATTTGGTCCAATCACCACCCTGATTCAGCTCATGGACTTCTGCCCAAAATTCAGCTTCAATTGGCTCAATTTCTTGGGCAATAAAGGCTTTGGTACGTTCTATATAGTCTTTGGCGCGTGCAGATAGCTCAAACATGGTTCAAATCCCTTAAAATATTGTATTCATTGCTTTACAACACCTTAACTTGAAAACTAATATGAACAAAATGATTTAATTCAATAAAACACTATGAATCATATTCATAATAATGCAAAAGTTGATCTTGCCGTTTTTCATCGCTTAGACATCAATTTATACCCGATGTTTGTTGCAATTTATGAACAGCGCAGTATTTCCAAAGCAGCACAAATTTTGTGTATCAGCCAATCTGCTGCTAGTCATGCCTTGCAACGTTTAAGACAGCATTTACAGGATGATTTACTGGTACGTAATGGCAATAAAATGTTGCCTACTCCTTTTGCCGAGCAAATTTATCCCACCATAAAAAATGCCTTGTTGGCCATTCAAAGTATTGCAATACAGAAACAGCAATTTGAGCCGAATATGTTGCAATCGCTCAAAATTGCTATCCATGATGAAATTGAACCGATTATTTTTCCTAAATTGGTGGCGCATTTTCAAAACCTGTACCTAGATATTCAGTTCTTTAGCCACAAATTAGAGCGTAAAACGGTTTTGGCCGATTTAGCCGCCCAGCAAATTGATTTTGTCATTGATTTAGAACAAAACTTTGGCGACAAAATCCAGTTTCAATCTTTGGTACAAGATCAATTTGTAGTGTGTAGCCAATTAAATGAAATGACGACGGAACTGTATTTATCATCTGCGCACATTGGGGTTTCATCACGGCGTACAGGTATGTTGCTAGAAGATATTTATTTGCATCAAAAGCAATTATCACGGCAGGTTTTTTTACGTTGTCAGCACTATTCTACGGCGTTACAGATTTTACAGCAGCATCCTCAAGCCATACTAACTATTCCTAAAATGATTTTAAAGCATTTGAATATGAGCCAAAAATTGAATATTTTTGATGTGCCTGTAGACTTGCCTGTAATTAATATGGGGATGTATTGGCATAAAGATTTACAGGAAAATTCAAGGCATTATTTCTTAAGAGAGGAAATTTCTAAAATCTTTGCTTAGGCTATTTTGAATTAATCTTGAATTTGCAAGTGGTTGCTAATCGTCTTGTATGATTCTATAAAAAATAAAAGCCGCCGAGACAGCTTTTTAATATGGGTTTGTTCTTAAAACTTCGCTTCCAATACTTTTGTAGATACTTTGCCTTTCCATAAATCACGCAAAATTGGCAAATAGAACTTTTCACCTACTTCTACCAATTCAGCATCAATTAAGGCATGTGTTTCATGCATAAATAAGTAATCTAGCTCCACAGTTTGTAATTGTTGTTGTGCTTTGGCGAAATCTTTACGTTTTTGTTGGGCTTGTTTCACTAACTGATCTGCAAATGTCTTGCCCTTGAACTGACTGAGCGCATTTAAACGTAATTCAATCACGCCCCACCCACTGAGCAGCAATTTAAATAACTCTAAATCTGCAGTGGTTGATTCCCACGTCATTTCTTCCAGATTTTCATTTTCAGGCAATACAGGTAGTAAAAGCTCCATTACACTTGGAAAAATCTTTTTAAAATTCAAGATAAATTTAACAGGCTGCTCACCCGGGTAATCTTTAAATTGCACGTGTTGCTGAACATCTGTTAAATAAATTGAGAGCATTGAAAATTTCCGTAGTTAAGATATTGAGTTGCTTATAAAAAAATTAAATTTTGCAAAATAAATGCAAAACTTTAGCAAAACAGTATTTTGAAGTATTGCGTATTCTAGCAATTATGGCAGCTTAATCAATGTAAGTTGAATAAGGAACGGACATAAAAGAAAGCATCTAAAAGTGGTTAATGCGACTAAATGACGGGTTTTGAACTATTACATTTAGATAGCACCTTGTAGCAGCCTATTCTGCCGTTATGCAAATTATGTCTTTACACCAACACATAAATTTAAAATCGTATTAGGATGAATTACCCCTCTACATTCAAATTAGGTGCAATAGAAAACCCAGCATTTAGGCTGGGTTTAGTATATTTTACTTGATTAATGCAACGCCATTTCCGCGCTTTTAGCTAAGAATGCCGAACGGCTTAAATGTTGTTTTTTTGCAACAGCATCAATACGTTTCACTAAAGCTTCTGGCATGCTGATATTAATACGAATAGACTTTGTATTTACTTTTGTTGTATCAATATCAACTAACAACCAAAACCCCCCCTCAAATCGCTCATCACCTAACCATTGCTCTGGGCTTGATGGTTCTGGTAACGGAATATCTTCACCATCAAAGTGAACTTCAACCGCTTCCTGTGCCATGCGCTGAATATCTTGCATCTCATCTGCTGCGCTAAAGCATCCATCAAAGTCAGGAAAGGTTAAACCGTATGCGCTATCTTCATCTTTGTGAACATATACTGGATATAACATTTTTACCTCCACTCCCAACCAGCCTGTTTATATATATTGCGTAGAGTTCCTATTGGCATATCTTTACGTGGATGTGGTACCACAACATGTCCAGGCTTTTCAGGATGCTTATACTTTTCATGGTCGCCTTTACCACCCACTTTGTACCAGCCTTCCTGCTCAAGACGCTTAATAATGTCTTTGCTGTTCATTGTGTAATTATACACAACATAATTTTAATAAGGAAGGATGCCCAAAATTTTCCCTGATTTTCATAAACAAAGTCTGTGTCTACCTCGCATCATGTGCAGACAAACACAGACCTTGAATTTGTTTAAAACTGATTACTTGGTATTCGGTGCAATCATTTGTTCAGGACGTACCACTTCATCAAACTGCTCTGCTGTGACCAAATTCAGCTCTACTGCAACTTGCTTTAAGGTTTTATTTTCCTTATAAGCTGTTTTAGCCACCTTCGCTGCATTCTCATAACCAATTACAGGATTCAAAGCGGTCACTAACATGAGTGAATCATGCAAAAAGTGATCTATTTTTTCACGGTTTGCTTGAATGCCAACGGCACAATGCTCATTAAAGCTATTGCAGGCATCACCCAAGAGTTGAATAGATTGCAATAAGTTATATGCGATCACTGGCATAAATACATTCAGCTCAAAATTGCCCGATGCACCTGCCACGTTAATCGTGGTGTCATTGCCCAATACCTGTGCAACTACCATGGTCATCGCTTCGCTTTGTGTTGGATTAACCTTACCCGGCATAATACTTGAACCAGGTTCATTTTCTGGAATACGCAACTCACCAAAACCACAACGCGGGCCACTGGCTAACCAGCGAATATCATTGGCAATTTTATTTAAACTCACCGCCAAAGTTTTTAATGCACCCGAAGCAAATACTGCAGCATCACGCCCTGCCAAAGCCTCAAACTTATTTGGTGCAGTCACAAAAGCTAAGCCTGTAAGCTGTGCCAATTGCTCCGCTGCCTGTACCGCATAATCAGGATGTGCATTTAAGCCTGTACCGACTGCTGTACCACCAAGCGGCAACTCATACAAGCCTGTTAAAGCCTGTTCCAAACGCTTTAAACTATGATCTAATTGAGATACATAGCCACTAAATTCCTGCCCTAAAGTTAATGGTGTCGCATCTTGTAAATGTGTACGTCCAATTTTGACAATTTCAGAAAATTCTTCACTTTTCGCATGCAACGTATCGCGCAAACTCTTTACTGCAGGAATGAGCAGTTCATTAATTTGCAAACTCGCTGCCACATGAATTGCAGTTGGAAAAGAATCATTGGTCGATTGGGCGCGGTTGACATGATCATTCGGATGTACAGGCTTTTGTGCACCTAAAGGATTCCCCAGTTTTTGATTGGCGATATTGGCAATCACTTCATTACAGTTCATGTTACTTTGCGTACCCGAACCTGTTTGCCACACCACCAAAGGAAATTGACTGTCCCACTGCCCTGCAATGACTTCATCTGCTGCACCGACAATGTACTGCGCCAACTCTTGAGGGATTTGCCCTAAGTTTGCATTGGTTATTGCCGCAGCTTTTTTAACCAAACCCATAGCGCGAATCATGGCGCGTGGTAAACGCTCATTGCCGATTTTAAAATTTTGTAAGCTGCGCTGAGTTTGTGCGCCCCAAAGCGCGTCATTCGGAACTTCAACCTCACCCATGGTGTCATGTTCAATACGTGTTTGCATGTTCAGCCTCATTCCTTCGTGATTTCAATGATGTCATGTGCTCTTATCTCGATCTTATAAAAAACAGACAGCCTAGTAAATGATAATTATTATCAATAATTCCGTTGCATTGTATCTGTTTCAGCTATGAGGCTTCGTGAATCGCATCTCAACGAATTTTATAGCGCTTACTTTTAATGCTTAAGCGTATTTTGATAAAAACGCCATTCATCCTCTAGCATTTTTTCCAGACTACGTTTTGGCTGCCAGTGTAAATATTGTTGTGCCTTATCTACGACTGCACCTAACTGATCTAACTCAGGATATTCATAATGAATTGCAGGAACTGTAGCAATTTCAGTGTCAGTGACTTCACTAATACGTGCAAGTAATTGTTGAATTGAAACCACTTCTCCCGCAATATTAAAAGCTTCACAGCTATGCGTTTGCTCAAATAACCAATGCAGGCTTGCAATCACAGCATCACAGGCATCGAGTACGTGCACAAAGCTACGTTCTACAGTTTGATCTGCAGTATTAGCTTGCTGACGTAATTCAATCGCTTCACGCTGCTGTACTGCGACTTGCATCGCCAAAGGAATAATATTTTTAGGTAACGGAGCAACGACTTCACCTAAAATGCCGTGTTCAAATGCACCTGCTATATTACTCAAGCGCAAAATAGCAATATTCCATTCATTATCGGTTCTAAAAGTATCGCGGATGATTTCTTCAACCATCTGCTGAGATTTCACATACGGATTGGCATAGGTGTAATTAAAACTCTGGCTTTCTTCCAGATTCAATCCTGACTTGCCATAGACCGCTATACTTGAAAGATGCACTAAACGACGCACACCTGTACGTTGCATGGAACGTAATAAACTCATAATACAACTGACGTTATCGTTATAATATTCCAGTGGTTTAAGCACCGATTCTTCTAAAGATTTAAACCCTGCACAATGCACCACCGCAATAATCGAATATTGTTCAAAAACTTTGTTCAGCGCAGGCGTATTTCTTACATCCAGTTTGGAAAAAGGCACATAACGCCCTGCAATATATTCAAGTCGCTCTAAAGTCTGCATACTTGCATTGGATAAATTATCTACAATAATGACCTCTTGCCCTTGAGCCATTAGGCTTAGTGCAATGTGTGAGCCTATAAAGCCTAAACCACCAGTCACTAAAATCATTTATACTACCTTTTTTTATAAAGTCTGAATGCGCCTTGGCACATTGCATTAGTGAATTTTGATGAGCACCTTATTACTAATAACCTCCGCACCAACCTCTATTCATGCATGGCATGCACTCGGTCTTGCTCAAGCCTTACAACAGAAAAATGAGGCTTTTCGTGTGTTTTTTTATCAAGATGGCGTTGCTGTAGCGAATGAGTTGCAATGGGTACCCGATGATCAACGCAACCTCAAAACAGAATGGCAAAAATTGTCTATTCGTTTACCCGTATGTGTAAGTGCCGCACTGGCACGTGGTATTAGCGATGCAGACAATGCCAAACGCCATCAACTGAGCCAACACAATTTAGCCGCAGGCTTTGAATTGGTTGGCTTGGGCGAACTGGCCGATGCAGTGCAAAGCACAGAACGCCTGATTCAATTTTAAGCGATTCATTTTGTAAATCTGTTGCATTTAAAAGGTAAATTGTGTGAAAACTGTACTCGTGGTTTTACGTCAGGCCAATTTAAACAGCTTACAAGTGCATGAAAGCTTGTCTGCAACAATGGTACTGGCAACTTTTGGTTGTGAAGTCAAAGTGTTATTACAAGATGCGGCATTAAGCCTATTACAGTCGGAACTGGCATTTGATTCACTAAAACATGCTTTTAAAGTGGCATCCAATTTGGTCGATAGCTTTGAGTTTTATGACCTCAGCCCAATTTTGATTGAAAATAAACATGCTAACTCGCCGTTTATCAAAAATACGGTACATGAAATTGAATGGGTGGAACTGAATCGGGAGCTGATTCAAACCTTTGATCGGGTTTTATATTGGTAGGTTGATCGGTGGTTTAACAATCTGATTGATCATTTGACCATATCTAAACATCTAAAGAGAAAAGCATGTCTGACGCAAATTTATATTTAATCCAAGCGAGCTTTGATAGCACCGCAACAATTTTAGCAGAGCTAAATGCCTTGTATGCTCCGCAAGACAGCGTTGTACTTATGGGTGATGCGGTATTGCATCAGCAACATCCACTCTGTGCCCAGCTAGACAAAATATATGTACTGGAAAATGATGCAGAAATATTGAATGGTCATTTGGCGGAAAATGTACAGCCGATTAATTATGCAGCTTTTGCAACGCTGTGTTTAACACATCAGCGCTGTATCAGCTTTAAATAACAAGCCGTAATGATATGAAACCAATGCAAAGCATTTTTAAGGGTGAATGAAACAAGAGATGACACTAGAATTAGATCAAGATGGACATTTGCTGGATTACACTGTCTGGAATGAACAAGTGGCGCAAGAATTGGCGCAAAGTTTAGAGCTTGAACTCACAGCTTGGCATTTTGAAGTTTTGCACGCTGTACGCCAATTTTATCAGCAATTTGGACACTCACCTGCAACCCGTCCTTTAATCAAATTTTTAATGAAAACTGTAAGCCCAGAGATTAACAACGCTGTTTTGCAGGAAAAATTTAATACAGGTTTGGTGGCACGGCATTTAAGTCGTTTAGCGGGTATTCCTAAACCAGCCAACTGCTTATAGACAAACTGTTGCTGATTAATACAGCACTGATTTAGGCTTGTTTTAAATTCTGCTGTGCTTGGATGTACTGATAATACACTGGGGTAAAATGTGGTTTTACTTGCTTGGCATGCAGTTCTTCACCACATTCCGAACATACCACGACAGGTTGAAACGTCTTAGCACAATTTTTATGGATGTATTCCACAGGCTTACCTAAACCTTGATCCATCCATTTATCTGCCCAATTTGCCATAGACAGCATTAAGGGATAAAGCTCCAAGCCCTTCTCTGTCAATTTATATTCAAAACGTTCTTGGCGCTCTACATAAGGCACTTTGACTAAAATTTCATGTTCCACCAAACGCTTTAAACGATCTGACAATACATGCCGCGTTACGCCCAAATGTTGTTGAAAATCATCAAAGCGACGCATGCCCATAAAGGCATTACGAATAATCAGCATCGTCCAACGGTCACCAATCACCGACAAGGTTCGTGCAATCGAACAAGGCTGCTCGCCAATTTCATCCCATTTCATCTATGTCGCCTATCCCTCAGTTCACTACCTGCAAGTTAAAAGATTCTACAGTCTTTGCAAAGTTAGTTTTGCATGAAAATTGATAAAAAATGAAGTATGACTTCACAATCTGCTTAAAAGGAATCCCCAGTTTTTGGGGCTTTATACACCTGCATCTTCAATCTTTAAATTTGCTATTCACTTATAAGGCAGATCACACTATTTAGATATAGCTCCTGCACAAAAAACTTGTTCAGTCATACCTGAAGCCGTGAAACTGTTGTGCTGCTGTTCTAAATAACGCCTTGCCACCATTAACATCACAGGTGCAGGATACAAGTTTGGATTGTACTCGGAAATTTCAGCAATATTTTTATAGGCGTGATAGCGTGCACAAAATGCCTGTTTTTGTTGTTCTGCCGTTGCTTGGCTAGCTGGGTCATCCAGTATTTTTTTGCTGTCATTCACAATTTGCGTGTATTGATTTAACAAATATTGATATTGCGTTTGGGTCAATCCATCGACTGCGTGTTGGATTGTAATAGGCGTCGATGATGCTTCAAGTGCCAACTGCTGCGCTTGAATACCTTGTGCCATTACGCTCAGACTTTGCAGTCCAAGCATAATGCTCACCGATATTTTTGCCATGTTCGACATGCGCATAAGCTTAAGACTCATCGCCTTCTTTCCAGACATCTTCATAGTCATCAGCATCAATCATAAAGCGGTAGCCTTGTTCTAAAGCCAGATATGGAAGCACGTCAGGCAAAATATCTTGCAACTCGCGCACAGGCATGGTTTCAAAGTTCACTTCATCTTCACCCAATTCACCGCCATAAATGTACCACGCGACTTTTTCTTCACCTTCTGGCGCTTTACGCAAGCCCACAATTGGGTCTTTATTTAAGGTCTGGACTGCAACTGCGACAACATCATCGCCACTCACTGCAATATAGGCTGAACCAAATTCTTCACAGAGCAGTTTTTGTTCTTCTATCAATTCTGCCAAGGCTGAGTTTTTTTGCTTTTGCTGTGGTTTAGACATGACAATTCTCTAAGATAAGCTGTGAGTATTCTAACGAGATTGTACGGATAGAGAATCTTTATTTTTATATTTCTGAGATGCTCAAATGAAGTGCAACGGATATGACATGAATTTGAAATTACTTAGCTTTGAAATATGATGCTACGCCCAAATAACCAACATTGCCGCAAGCACGACCAATCCCAATCCCCAATGATCGGTACGAGCAAGTTTTTCTTTAAAGAAATACGCTGAAATAAGTAAGCTGAATAATATTTCAATTTGTCCGAGTGTTTTCACAATCGCCACAGTTTGCATACTCATGGCATTAAACCAGCCCAATGATGCTAAAAAACTGCAGACGCTCACTTTAAAAGTTAATCCAACCCGCTGCCACATGGCATATAAGGTATGTCGTTTAAATATGCCTAAAAAAGCCAATAAGATAAAACATTGTAAGCCAATAACCCACACCAAAACCCATGCAGCACGATGAATAAACGGTAAGAAATCGAGTTCTAGACTGGCTTCACGCACCAATAAAGAAGTCACCGCGAAGCTGAGTCCACTACCGATTCCAATGGCTAAAGTCGTGAATGAAAAATCACTGCGTTGATTGCCTTTACTGAGTAGAAATACCGCAATACCGCCTATCGCAACGCCGAACCAAGCCAATGCACTTAAATGTTCTTGTAAGAAAATCACGCCTACAATTGCGGCTAAAACTGCTTCACTTTTGGCAAGCCCGACACCTACTGCGTAATTTTTTTGTTGAAACAGTTTTACCATTAAAGCCGTGGCTAAAATCTGACACACTGCTGCAATAATGATATACAGCCAAAACACCGAACTAAAATGTAGTTTGGCTTGAACAGGCTGCTGCCATTGTAAAATGCTTAAATACGCCAATGCAAAAGGCAAGGCAAAAATAAAACGTGCCAAAGTCACGCCATAAACATCTACACTTGTGCTGAGTTGTTTTTGAAAGGCATTGCGCCATGCCTGCATAAATGCAGCCATTAAGGTAAAGAGCACCCAACTCGAAATCATTGCAACCACAAATGCTTTACTGATAAAGTTATAATTTACGCCTATTCCGTTATTTTTGCGATCTTTATTGCTTTTGAGTTATGCGCTTACGATCTCTTTTATAAACAAAAAAAACATTCATTAAAATTCAAATGAATGTTTTTCATATCTTGAAGCGATTATAGGTGTGCTGTTATTCAAAAACTGTTTAGAACTTATCTAAATTCACCACAACAGCCACGCCGATACAAAATAAAGCTACATACACGGTAAACCAAATAATCATGTGCTTAAATGCTTTGTCTGAAATACTGCTATCGGCATATTTCTGTGGTTTGCGTGAGTTATCTTCTTGCATATCGACTCCAATCTAGCCAGATTATGGGGATATACAGATTATGTAAAATTCTAAAGCATTGCTGTAGATACAAAATATTTATTAAAAACTATAACAGTTGATTTTTGATACATGCCAATCTGTTATAAAAAAAGAAATTATTTAATGTTTTAAACCTAAAAATAGATCAAAATAAGTAACAGCTGCAAAAAATGCTTGAGTCATACCATGTATAAATCTGAACAATTGGCGTTGAACATTCGGCAACTCATTGAAAATGGTGCATGGAAAGCACATAGCAAGTTACCTTCGTTAAGAGAACAATCACAAATCAGTGGTTATAGCTTAATGACCGTGCTAAACGCTTATCAAGAACTTGAAGCTCAGGGATTGGTTTACGCTAAACAAAAGTCGGGGTTTTATGTCGCAGAACGTCTCAATCAAACTGAACGACCTGTACCAAGCAGTTTGAGTTTAAATGCACATATTCAAATGAACTCTTTGGTCTTTGGCTATTTAAAATCAATTCAGTCTGCAGATGTCAGTCCTTTAGGCTCTGCCTTTCCCAATGCAGAATTACTGTTTAACCCAAAGTTAATGCAAATTTTAGCGCAGCACGCCAAGCGAAAAAGCAGTTATTTTAGCCACGACCACATGCCACCGGGCAATTATGAATTAAGAACCATAATTGCAAATCGCTACTGTTTACAAGGCATACCCACCCATGCAAATGACATTGTCATTACATCTGGCGCATTAGATGCGCTCAATTTGTCATTACAAGCTTTGACCAAACCTGGAGATTTTATTCTATTACAAGAAACTATTTTTTATGGTGCATGGCAAGCGGCTGAACGTCTTGGTTTACAGGTGATTACCATTCCAGAACACCCTGTTTCAGGTTTCGATTTAGACTCATTTGAACAAGCCTTAAAACAATACCCAATTAAAGTCTGCTGGTTGATGTTGAATATTCATAACCCTATTGGCTTTAGTGTCAGAGATGAAATTAAGCAACGTATTGCGAGTTTGCTTGAAGAATATCAAGTGTATTTAATTGAAGATGATGTCTATCAAGAATTGTATTACGGTACGCAAAAACCACTGCCCATGAAGTATTTTGACCGACAACAACGCGTACTGCATTGCGCTTCTTTTTCTAAAACTTTGGGTTCTGCTGTGCGGGTCGGTTGGGTTTATGCAGGTCAATTTTCCAATGCTATTCAGCATTTGCAACTCATGAGCACGGTTTCTGCAAGTCCCTTACTGCAAAATACTTTGGTGGATTTTCTTTCGCATCATCATTATGAAAAACATTTGCGTCAATTACGCAAACAATTGGAAAAACATAAAAAAGTGTTTTATCAGCAATTGAAACAGCGCTTAAACCCAGCTTGTAAAATTCACTACTATTCTAGTGGTTACTTTTTATGGATTGAACTGCCTGCATATATAGATGGCTATACGATTTATCAGCAATTGATTCAAAATAAGATTGGCATTGCGCCAAGTCAGTTGTTCCGTTCTGAACAGGTCAGCCAGAACTTTATTCGTTTAAACTGTTCTTTTGCTTGGAACAGTGATATTGCGACTGCACTGGATGTTTTGTCTGCGGTAATACAGCAACACATCACCCAATATACTCATGCCTAAAATTACAGAGCCGATCACCCGACAATAAAAAAGAGCTGAGTTTTGGCTCAGCTCTTTTGTGATTGACAGGGCTATTTTAGAAGTTATAAATTGCGACTGCATTGATTCGGTTATCTTCACCTGTTTTACTACCATTAACAGCTTCTAAAGCAGTACGTTCACCATAGACATACTCTAGACCAAAGCTTAATGGTTTACGCGGGCTATAGAAAATATTTGCCCAGCCTTGCCATAATTCTTTGTTAGCACGAGTCGCATCAGATTGCGTTGAATCTTTTGGAAAAGAGTTTTTCAAAATATTAGTATAACTTTGATTTTCATCAAAACTCATATAACCATAGCCAAGTGTGCCGTGTATTTTATCGCTGAATTTTTGAGTTATACCCACCATAATTGAATCAAATTCACTTTGAATAAGATCACCATTTGCTTGAGCAACTACGCCTCTGTTTGTAAATGACACAAAGCTGCTATCACCTTTAACATGGTAATAATCTGCTTTAAGGGTTGTGCCAGGGACAACTTCATATTTTACACCTAAGCCCACACCCCATGCCATTTCATCTTCAGAATTAACACGTTTTTCATGGCCCATAGCACGAACACTAACATTTAAATTATCTGCAAATTGATGATTTAAACGTGCTGTTAATGCAGGTAAACGCTGGCTAATTGTGGCATCTTTAGGGTCTTCAGCAGCCACCACCAAATTAGTTTGTGGACTAAATTTTGTAGTATGACGTACCTGAGGTGTACGTTTTACTGCACCACCTACAAATGCCAAAGCATCAATGGTTTCTGGCATATAGTCTGGAATGGCAAAGTTTGACCAAGTTTGACCAATTAACCAGTTGCCATAATTTAAGTAAGCATGACGAATACGTAAATTATCAAAATTTGAACCGCCCAAGAAATCGACTTCAATTTTACCTTTTACGTCTCGATCGCCCACTGGGCTTTTAAAATCCAAACCTAAACGTGTAGCAGAAAGCGTTGATCTTAAACGATCACTACTTTCATTATTGCCTTCTAACGCCACTGCATTAATGTGGTTATATGGCAAATCTCTGCTACTGCCCTCAACCTGATAAGACGCATCTAAACGCACATTACCATATAAGTTGAACTCAGCACCTTTGGCTGTTTTCAGAATTGGACTCGGGCTTGCTGAACTGCGTTGTACATTGGCAATTGCACTTGCTGTTTGCGCATTTTGTACTTTTTGCTGTTCTATCAGACCACGTAAAGCTTGAACTTCCTGTCTTAGTTGCTCAATTTCCGTTTGCTGTTGGGTCTGCGCCTGAGCTGCAACACTCATACCACCCATACTCAATGCAATCATGCTCATCATGAGCGTGCGCTGCATTGTTGGTCGAACCGTTGTAGATTGAAAATTAAAAGATTGGGTTAATGTTTTCGCGTTCATCCTAAACTCGCTTGTTATTGTGCCATCAAATTCTAGCAACAGATCACCATCGCTTACGATGGCGATCTATATCATTGATGACTGTAGATTAATGGAAAGGTAAAGAAATTATTGGGTTGCTTTTTGTGCGACTGGATTGCTTTCTACAGCAGGCTCCGCAGCGGCTTTAGCTTCTACAGACGTTTTTAAATTCACCATGAAGATTGCTAAGGCAGCAATTACACCTGGAATCGCAATAGCAAAGAAGTTCATTTGGTGCGGTAAATTCATGGTCAATAATGCGCCAGTTAAGACAGGTCCAACGATCGCGCCGATACGACCAATACCTGATGCCCAGCCCATACCTGTAGAACGTACAGTAGATGGGTAATATTGTGCGACGAAAGTATAAAGTAAGATTTGTGAACCAATGGTTGCTGCCCCAGCAACTGCAATTAAGGTGTACAACACAATTTGTGGACTGTTAAAGCCAAGCAGAATTAATGCTGCTGCACCACAGATAAACATAATGGTGAGTACTTTTTTGATATGGAAGCGATCAGCCAATGCACCACCACCAATTGCGCCAATCATGCCACCAATATTCAGTGCGAATAGGAAGATCATACTTGCACCCAATGAATAACCCGCTTGGATCATTAATTTTGGTAACCAGCTGCCCAAAGCATAAACCATTAACAAGCACATGAAGAATGCGATCCAGAACATGAACGTACTGAACATACGGCCTTGCTGGAACAATGCTTTTACAGGTGCTTCATCGCCTTTAGTCACTTCATTCAGTACAAACTCAGTGTCACCATTTAATTGTTGGCTTGGTGAAATTTTTTGCACAATACTACGGGTTTGCTCAATTTCTTTCTTGTTGGTCAAATACATGAGTGACTCAGGCAAGAATTTCCAAATTAATGGTAAAGCCACCAATGGAATAATTGCGATGTAAAACATGATTTTCCAACCAAACTCTGGCACTAACCATGCACCCAACAATGCTGAAGTCATACCGCCAATGGCATAACCACTAAACATCAGCGCAACCAAAGTACTACGAATACGCTTTGGCGCATATTCAGTCATTAATGCCACTACGTTTGGCATTACACCGCCAATACCTAAGCCTGCAAGGAAACGTAAAATACCAAATTCAACAGGGTTAGTCGCAAATGCGCCAAAGAAGGTAAAGCCACTAAAAATAGCCACACAGATCATAATGGTTTTTTTACGACCCAACTTGTCCGATAACGTACCGAAGGTCATGGCACCAAACATCATGCCAAACAATGCCGTACTGGCCAGTAAACCTGCTTGTACCGCACTGAGCGCCCACTCTTGCATAAGTAATGGTAATGCAACCCCATAAATGACCAAATCGTAACCGTCAAAAATAATGATCATCAAACACCAAAACAATACGCCCCAATGGAATGGCGTGAACTTGGCCTCGTCAATC
Organism: Acinetobacter sp. YH12136; assembly: GCF_013418545.1. Classification (NCBI taxonomy): domain Bacteria; kingdom Pseudomonadati; phylum Pseudomonadota; class Gammaproteobacteria; order Moraxellales; family Moraxellaceae; genus Acinetobacter; species Acinetobacter sp. YH12136. The sequence goes on along the minus strand of NZ_VPBV01000010.1, from coordinate 32,576 downwards.
AAGGTATTAATATTAATTTTATTGCTTTGCATCTTGCTTCACCTCCTAATTGTGAAGTCCGTTACTCCAACTCAGATGCACACAATGAATAATAAGTTAAAATTTGTCCAAAACTGAATAGGCATGGATACATACCTAAAAAGTCTATAATTTGTAAGATATTGATTTTAAAATAGATAAAAATAACAAGGCGAAAAAAATACTGTAATGTGATGCTTAAAAAAGTTTTTTCAGGCAATTCACATAACAGTATTTTGTTAAAAATATCTGTGCTTTTATATAAAAAATATAGTTATAAATATTTGTTTTATATGGCTTTACTAGAATACATTGCGATCATAAGTAAATGCTTCCAAATCATAAACTTGATAAATGCAGTCAAACAAAGATCGAATGTCTTCACTTTCATCCATATTACGAATTGCCATAAACACAGGACTTACAGCCGAGTCATCTAATAAAGGTATAAAGTGCAAATGTGCCAAATGAATACTTTGTGCGCTTTCTGGCACGATACACAAGCCCTCACCTGCAGCAACAAAACCCAACGCCAATTGTAATTCACGCACTTCACGAATTTTGCGAGGTTCTAAACCATACTCAGAAAACACGCCACGAATTTGGGTAGAGAAGTTTGGCTTGTTGTGATTTGGATATAAAAATACTTGTTGATCAACAACATCCGCCAAATATACACCTTCTTTTTGTGCCGCAAATGGGTGGCTCGAATGTACTGCAACCATCAAGCGTTCTTCACGTAATAAGATACGTTTAACTGCAGGATCAGAAATTCTTAAGCGTCCAAATCCAACATCTATGCGCCCTTCTTTAAGTGCCTGAATTTGGTCATTGGTGGTCATTTCCACCATTTCTATTTTTAAATGCGGATGCTGCTGCTTAAACAAATACACAATTCTTGACAATAATCCGAACAATAAAGAACCAACGAAGCCAATAGTCACAGTACGACCAGCAATACCGACACGTTTTGTCATCGACTTGATTTCTTCCGCATTAGACAAAAGTTTAACGGCATGTTGGTAAAAGAATTGGCCTGCTTCGGTGGTCTTAAGCGGTCTACTTCCACGCTCAAATAGTTGAATTCCAAGCTCTTGTTCTAAATTTTGGATCTGTCTGCTCAAAGGTGGTTGAGCAATAAAGAGTTTTTCTGCTGCCTTGGTGAAACTTTGCTCTTCTACAACAGCAACAAAATAACGTAAATGTCTGAGTTCCATAGCTCAAAATACCTTTTAAGTATAAAAAAATGCATATTTGATCTTCGACCAATGCAATTTATTCTTTTAAGGTATATCACATAACTGTAATAAAGCAATGATATGAAGGGCAAACCATGTATAAGTCAGTAGAAACTTTGCTGGTGGAAATACCAACCATCCGTCCACATAAGATGGCGGTTGCAACCATGCAAACCCAAACCCTGGTATTAGTCAAAATCACCACTGAAGATGGTTTTGTTGGCTGGGGCGAAGCGACCACAATTGGTGGCTTGGGCTATGGTGAAGAAAGCCCAGAAAGTGTGAAAACCAATATTGAAACATATTTCGCACCATTGCTAAAAACTTTAGCTGGCTTGAACGTTGCGCAAACTTTACAGGTCATTAAAAAGAATATCAATGGCAACCGTTTCGCGAAATGTGCCATTCAAACTGCTTTATTAGATATTCAAGCGCAGCGCTTAAACCAACCTTTAAGTGAAATTTTAGGTGGTCGCCTACGCAACTCGGTTCCTGTGTTATGGGTACTTGCATCTGGCGATACAGAAAAAGACATCGCTGAAGCACAAAAAATGATTGCGGCTAAACGCCACAACACATTCAAGCTCAAAATCGGTTCACGCCCAGTAGAGCAAGATGTAGAACACGTATTGGCAATCAAACAAGCATTGGGTAAAGACGTTTCTATTCGTGTAGACGTAAACCGTGCTTGGTCAGAACTTGAAGCAATTAAAGGCATCCAGCTTTTACAAGATGGTGGTGTCGATTTAATTGAACAACCATGTGCAATTGACAACATTGATGCCATGGAGCGTTTAACACGTAAATTTGATATTGCCATCATGGCAGATGAATCATTGATGGGCCCACAAAGCGCTTATCAATTGGCAAAACGTAATGCTGCATCTGTATTTGCAGTTAAAGTTGCCCAATCTGCGGGTCTAATCGAAGGTTGTGAAGTTGCAACAATTGCACAGTTGGCAGGCATCGACCTATATGGCGGCACCATGCTTGAAGGCCCTGTCGGCACGATTGCATCTGCGCATGTGTTCTCGACCTTCCAGAATTTAGCTTATGGCACAGAATTATTTGGTCCGTTATTGCTGACCGAAGAAATTTTAAAAACTCCACTTCAGTACCAAGACTTTGAATTACACCTTCCAACAGGTGCAGGTTTAGGTATTGAGTTGGATGAAGACAAAATTGACAACTTGCGTCGTCAGTAATTAGGAGAAACCCATGCTTTTCCACGTACGTATGGATGTAAACATTCCATTGGATATGCCAGCAGAAACTGCTAACGAAATTAAAGCCGTTGAAAAAGCATATTCGCAGGAATTACAGCGTCAAGGTAAATGGCGTCATATTTGGCGTATCACTGGCCAGTATTCAAACATCAGTATTTTTGATGTTGAGAGCAATGAAGAACTTCACAACATTCTGCAAGGTCTTCCGCTCTACCCTTACATGAATATTGAAGTAATGGCATTGAACCGTCACCCTTCATCAATTCGTGAAGATGACACCTGATTCAACTCGGAAACTGGAGTAAGCACCTTACTCCAGCACCAAAGTAAACATTTAGCAAACCAAGTAAACAAGGAAAGTGGCAGCCAATTATCTCGTTTTAGTCCAGAGATATTCGCCACCGAAGCACACCTCCAAGGAGAATGAAAATGGATCGTCAAACCATTGAAAATGTAGTTAAAGCTTGTAACGTGGACACTTCAGAAGGTCCAGTAAATGCACGTGTACAACAGGTACTTGTTCGTTTAGTTACAGATTTATTCCAAGCGATTGAAGACTTAGATTTAAGCCAATCTGAAGTTTGGAAAGGTATTGAAACTATCATTGATATTGCAAAAGCTGATGAGTTTGCATTGATGGGTTCTGCTGTAGGTCTTGAACACTTCCTAGACTTACGTGCTGACGAAGCTGACGCGAAAGCAGGCTTGACTGGTGGTACGCCACGTACAATTGAAGGTCCATTGTATGTTGCTGGTGCGCCTGAATCTACTGGTTTTGCTCGTATGGACGATGGTTCTGAAGAAGGCAAAATCCCAACTTTAATCATTGACGGTACAGTAACTGACACTGACGGCAACATCATTCCTGGTGCTAAAGTTGAAGTATGGCATGCAAACAGCCACGGTAACTATTCATTCTTTGATAAGTCACAAAGCCACTTCAACCTACGTCGCTCAATCTTAGCTGATGAAAAAGGTCAATATGTTGCTCAAACAACTATGCCTGTAGGTTATGGCTTAAACCCTGAAGGTCCACTTCAAGGTGTATTGAACCAAATCTCTCGTCACGGTCAACGTCCAGCACACGTGCACTACTTCATCTCTGCACCTGGCTACCGTAAGCTTACGACTCAGTTCAACATCGAAGGTGATAAATACCTTTGGGACGACTTCGCATTCGGTACTCGTGAAGGTCTAGTTGCTGAAGCTGTAGACGTAACTGACGAAGCTGAAATCGCACGTCGTGGTTTGAAAGGTCCTTTCAAATACATCCAATTCAACGTTGTTCTTCAGAAAGATAAAGAAGGCGCTCCTTCTACTGAAGTTGAACGTCGCCGCGCAAGCGCATAATTTGAATGGAATCGGGATGCAATCATTAGATTCATCCCGATGACTTCCCCTCCTTGGAAAGTCGGAGAAAGGACATGCCTCGTATTCCTGTAATTAACACCAGCCACTTAGACCGCATTGATGAGCTATTGGTTGATGATTTTGAATCTGGTGAATTTAAACTACACCGTTCAGTATTCACAGACCAAGCCCTGTTTGACCTAGAAATGAAATACATTTTTGAAGGCAACTGGGTTTATTTGGCACACGAAAGCCAAATTCCAAACAACAATGACTACTACACCACTTACATTGGCCGTCAGCCAATCATCATTGCACGTAACCGCAATGGTGAATTAAATGCCATGATCAATGCGTGTTCACACCGTGGTGCACAGTTATGTCGTTACAAGCGTGGTAACAAAGCAACTTATACTTGCCCATTCCACGGTTGGACTTTCAACAACTCTGGTAAGTTGTTAAAAGTGAAAGACCCTGCCGATGCGGGTTATTCAGATTGCTTCAACAAAGACGGTTCACACGACTTGAAAAAAGTTGCCCGTTTTGAAAGCTATAAAGGTTTCTTGTTTGGTAGCTTAAACCCAGATGTTCCTTCTTTAGAAGAATACCTAGGTGAAGCAACTAAAATCATTGACATGATTGTAGGTCAATCACAACAAGGTCTTGAAGTTTTACGTGGTTCTTCAACTTACACCTATGAAGGTAACTGGAAGTTAACTGCTGAAAACGGTGCCGATGGTTACCACGTGTCAGCAGTACACTGGAACTACGCTGCAACAACTCAGCAACGTAAAGAAAAAGAAGCTGGTGACAACATTCGTGCTATGAGCGCAGGTTCATGGGGCAAACAAGGCGGTGGTTCTTACGGCTTTGAAAATGGTCACATGCTACTTTGGACACAATGGGCAAACCCAGAAGACCGTCCTAACTTTGCCAAGAAAGATGAATACACCGAGCAATACGGTGAAGCGATGGCGAAATGGATGATCGAACGTTCACGTAACTTGTGTATCTATCCAAACGTGTACTTCATGGATCAGTTCGGTTCACAAATTCGTGTGTTACGTCCGCTGTCTGTAGATAAGACTGAAGTGACAATTTACTGTATCGCACCTGTAGGTGAAGAGCCAGAAGCACGCGCACGCCGTATCCGTCAATACGAAGATTTCTTTAACGCATCAGGTATGGCAACCCCAGACGATCTTGAAGAATTCCGTGCATGTCAAGCAGGTTACGCAGGTATCGCACTTGAGTGGAACGATATGTGCCGTGGCTCTAAGCATTGGATCCAAGGTCCAGACGATGCAGCCAACGAAATTGGTTTAAAACCAAAACTGTCTGGTATTAAAACTGAAGACGAAGGTTTATACCTTGCTCAGCACCAACACTGGTTAGAACTCATCAAACAAGGCATCGCAACTGAAAAAGAAATTGCGGCATCTACTGAAGGAGAAAACGCATGAGCGACATCACTTTAGAAAAAGTTGCGCAGTTCCTTTATCAAGAAGCTCGCTTTTTAGATGATGAGCAATGGGATGAGTGGTTACAGTGCTACGCTCCTACTGCTTCTTTCTGGATGCCAGCTTGGGATGACGATGACCAATTAACCACAGATCCACAGTCTGAAATATCTTTGATTTACTACCCAGACCGTCAAGGTTTAGAAGACCGTGTGTTCCGTATCAAAACTGAGCGTTCATCTGCAACCATGCCAGATACACGCACAAGCCACAACATCAGCAACATTGAAATTGTTGAACGTGATGGCGATAAAGTCACTGTACGTTTTAACTGGAACACTTTAAGTTTCCGTTACAAAACTAACTACAGCTACTTTGGTATGTCGCGCTATGAAATTGATTTTTCTGGCGACAAACCGCAAATTTTAAGCAAGTACGTGGTGCTGAAAAACGATTACATCAACCAAGTAATCGATATCTACCACCTCTAAGACTGTATTCATTTACAGCAAGGTAAAAACCTTTCAGCCAGATGGAATTTTGGCTGAAAGGTCAAGTTTTAAAGATTTCTATAGGATATTCAGCCATGTCAAACCACAATGTTGCACTTCAATTTGAAGATGGCGTTACACGTTTTATTTCTGTTACAGATGGTGAAACACTGTCAGACGCAGCTTACCGTCAAAAGATCAATATTCCTTTGGACTGCCGTGACGGTGCATGTGGAACGTGCCGTGCGTTTTGTGAATCAGGTTCGTATGACATGCCTGAAGAAACTTATATTGAAGATGCATTGACACCAGAAGAAGCTGAACAAGGCTACATTCTTGCATGCCAATGTAAACCAACTTCTGACGCAGTATTCCAAATTCAAGCAACTTCTGATGTATGTAAAACTGAAATTCATGCATTTGAAGGTACTTTGGCTCGTGTCGAAAACTTATCTGACTCGACCATTACTTTTGACATTCAGTTAGATGAAGGTCAACCAGACATTCACTTCCTTGCAGGTCAATATGTGAATGTGGGTATTCCTGGTACAACAGAAACTCGTTCGTATTCTTTCAGCTCTAAGCCTGGTAACCGCTTAACTGGCTTTGTGGTACGTAACGTACCAAACGGAAAAATGAGCGAATTCTTAAGCCAAAACGCTAAAGCTGGCGACAAAATGACCTTTACTGGTCCATTTGGTAGCTTCTACCTACGTAATGTAGCACGCCCTGTGGTGATGTTAGCGGGTGGTACAGGTATTGCGCCATTTATGTCTATGCTGCAAGTGCTTGAAGAAAAAGGTTCTGAGCACCCTGTACGTTTAGTCTTTGGTGTGACCAATGACTTTGACTTAGTCGCAATTGAAAAATTAAACGAACTACAAGAAAAATTCTCTTGGTTCGAGTATCGCACTGTAGTGGCAAATCCAGAATCTGCACATGAGCGTAAAGGTTACGTGACTGGCCATATCGAAAACGAATGGCTCAACGGTGGTGATGTAGACATCTACCTATGTGGTCCAGTGCCAATGGTAGAAGCGGTACGTGGCTGGTTAGATGCAGAAGGTATTAAACCTGCAAGCTTCCTATTTGAAAAATTCTCTGCCAACTAAGTTTGTTAGACAGTCTAGAAACATAGTCGGAGAATACAATGAATCGCTCAAAAAGATTTGAAAACAAAGTTGTAATCGTGACTGGTGCCGCTCAAGGCATTGGTCGCGGTGTGGCTTTACAAGTGGCGAGTGAAGGCGCACAAGTAGTCATGGCCGACCTTTCTCCTTATGTAGAAGAAGTGTTGGCTGAAATTGAAGAGCTTGGTGGCGATGCTGTTACTGTAAAAGCCAATCTTGAAACTTTTGCAGGCGCAGAATCTGTTGTTGCAAAAGCACTCGATACCTATGGCCGTGTCGATGTACTCATCAACAACGTCGGTGGTGCAATTTGGATGAAACCTTTCCAAGAATTTTCTGAAGAAGAAATTATCAAGGAAGTGAATCGTTCATTGTTCCCAACCCTATGGTGCTGCCGTGCCGTGTTGCCAGAAATGATTAAGAATCAAAAAGGTACGATTGTAAACGTATCTTCTATTGCAACACGCGGTATTAACCGTGTGCCATATTCGGCTTCAAAAGGTGGTGTGAATGGCTTAACCGCTTCCCTAGCCTTTGAACATGCCAAAGATGGTATTCGTGTCAACGCGATTGCCACAGGCGGCACTGAAGCACCGCCACGCAAAGTACCACGTAATGCCAACCCGCTTTCTGAATCAGAACAAGCGTGGATGCAAGAAGTAGTAGATCAAACCATTGATCGTACTTTCTTGGGTCGTTACGGCACTATTCAGGAACAAGTGAATGCGATTTTATTCCTTGCTTCTGATGAATCATCGTACATGACAGGTACGGTTGTACCTGTAGGTGGTGGTGATCAGGGTTAAGCCAAGATCATGACCAACTTTAACAGGATCATTGCTTGATGCAAGGAGGCAAATATTCAATGAGTCACCTGTTCCAAACTTTAAAAAATGACTGGTCAATTTCAGCCACTGTTGCAGGATTCTTAGCAGTGCTGATCTCCTATTCGGGTCCATTGATCATCTTTTTTCAGGCAGCACAGCAAGCCCAAGTTTCCCCAGACATGATGATTTCATGGATTTGGGGAATTTCTATTGGTGCTGCAGTCGCAGGTATCTTTTTGTCCATTAAATACAAAGTGCCTGTGGTCACCGCTTGGTCTGCACCCGGTACCGCATTGCTGGTCACACTGTTTCCCGATATTACCCTGAATGAAGCAGTTGCAGCCTACATCACCTCTGCTGTGGTGATTTTTTTGATTGGAATCACAGGTTATTTTGACAAACTCCTGTCTTGGATTCCGCAAGAAGTCGCAGCAGGCATGATGGCAGGTATTTTGGTTCAATTTGGCTTAGGCTTATTTACTGCAACCGATACCCTGCCATACATTGTATTTGGGATGCTAGCGGTATTTTTATTGGCAAAGCGTTTTAGTCCACGTTATGCCATGATTTGGGTGCTTGCTGCAGGCATTATACTCAGCTTAATGCTCGGTAAAATTAACCCTGTCACCACCAATTTTAGTTTGGCAATTCCACAGTTTATTGCACCTGAATGGACGTGGAATTCAACCTTAAACTTGGCATTACCTTTAATTTTAGTCAGCTTGTCTGGGCAGTTTTTACCGGGTATGGCAATTATTAAAATTAGCGGTTATGACATGCCTGCTAAGCCTATTATTAGTGCGACCAGTATCGCTTCTCTTGCCGTTGCGTGTGTGGGAGGAATTACCATTGTACTTGCCTCTATTACTGCAGCATTATGCTTAGGTAAAGATGCGCACGAACTGAAAGAAAAGCGATATATTGCAGGTGTTGCAAACGGTATTTTCTATATTTTAGGTGGGTTATTTGCGGGTAGCATCGTCATGCTATTTAGCCTATTGCCCAAAGAACTGATTGCAGCTTTGGCTGGACTTGCACTTTTGGGTGCAATTGCCACCAATATTTCAGTTGCAATGAGTAAAGAATCACAGCGTGATGCAGCCCTCATCACCTTTTTAGCAACTGCCTCTGGCATGCAGTTTTTAGGGCTAAGTTCTGTATTTTGGGGCATCTGTATTGGTTTGATCGCACATTGGGTATTAACCAAACGCGACAACTCAGCAGCACCCCTACCTTCAACTCAAAGTTCCAAAAGTTAATGGACAGGCAATTGTCTAGGACACATTATGATTGATAAAAGTCAAACTTCTTTAACAGAAGTCCTTTCGCAAATTAAAGATGGTTCAACCATCATGATTGGTGGTTTTGGTACCGCAGGTCAGCCAGCGGAACTCATTGATGGTTTGATTGAACTTGGCATCAAAGATTTAATTATTGTAAACAACAACGCAGGTAATGGTGACTACGGTTTAGCGAAACTGCTAAAAGCTGGCGCGGTACGTAAAATTATCTGTTCATTCCCACGTCAGTCTGACTCTTGGGTATTTGATGAACTTTACCGCGCAGGCAAAATCGAGCTTGAACTGGTGCCGCAAGGTAACTTGGCATGCCGTATTCAGGCTGCAGGTATGGGTCTAGGTCCAATCTATACCCCTACAGGTTTTGGTACTTTACTTGCAGAAGGCAAACCAACCTTAAATTATGAAGGTAAAGACTACGTACTAGAAAACCCAATCCGCGCAGACTTTGCTTTAATTAAAGCACAGCAAGGCGACCGTTGGGGTAACTTGGTGTACCGTAAATCTGCACGTAACTTTGGCCCAATCATGGCGATGGCTGCCGATGTGACAATTGCACAGGTTTCTGAAGTGGTTGAGTTAGGCGCGTTAGATCCTGAACACATCATCACTCCGGGTATTTTCGTTCAGCACGTTGTTGCCGTTGGCGCAAAACAACCTGAACAATCTGCATAACTGTCACGTGAAGGAGAACATCATGAGCTATACCAAATTAACACGTGATCAAATCGCTGAACGTGTGGCACAAGACATTCCAGACGGTGCTTATGTCAATCTCGGCATTGGCTTACCAACTAAAATTTCAAACTACCTGCCTTCAGACAAAGACGTATTCTTACACTCTGAAAACGGTTTATTGGCTTTCGGTCCACCACCTCCTGCAGGTGAAGAAGACCCTGAGTTAATCAACGCAGGTAAAGAATTCGTGACCATGCTAACAGGCGGCTCATTCTTCCATCATGGTGACTCTTTTGCCATGATGCGTGGCGGTCACTTAGACATCGCAGTATTGGGTGCATTCCAAGTGGCTGAAAATGGCGACTTGGCAAACTGGCACACAGGTGCGCCAGATGCGATTCCTGCTGTTGGTGGCGCAATGGACTTAGCCGTTGGTGCGAAAAAAGTCTTTATCACAACCGATCACGTCACCAAAAAAGGTGAACCAAAAATCGTGGCTGAATTGACTTACCCAGCAACTGGCTTGAAATGTGTAGACCGCATTTACACTGACTTATGTGTGATTGACGTAACTCCTGAAGGCATGAAAGTTCTTGAAAAAGTTGAAGGCTTGAGCTTTGAAGAATTACAGTCATTGACTGGTGCAAAGCTGATTGATGCGACTCAGGCTTAATCGTCTTTAAATATAATTTTTAATCCCCCTAAATCCCCCTTTTTCAAAGGGGGACTTCCATCAAGTAATTTTAGGTGGGAATCTCCTCCCTTTTTTAAAGGGAGGTTGGGAGAGATTAAGATATTTGGAAAATAAAATATGAAAAACGCATATATCGTCGATGCCATCCGTACCCCATTTGGTCGTTATGCAGGTGGTTTAGCTCCAGTCCGTGCTGATGACTTAGGCGCATTACCGATCAAAGCACTTATGCAACGCAATCCATCTGTAAACTGGGAACAAGTTGATGACGTGATTTACGGCTGTGCCAACCAAGCAGGTGAAGACAACCGTAACGTGGGTCGTATGTCTGCACTTTTAGCAGGTTTACCGTACCAAGTGCCAGCAACCACTGTAAACCGTTTATGTGGTTCATCGCTAGACGCAATTGCAATGGCCGCACGTGCAATTAAAGCAGGTGAAGCAAACCTGATTATTGCAGGTGGTGTTGAATCAATGAGCCGCGCTCCATTTGTGATGGGTAAATCAGAATCTGCTTATGGTCGTAGTCAAAAAATTGAAGACACCACAATGGGCTGGCGTTTCATTAACCCGAAACTCAAAGAAATGTACGGCGTAGAAACTATGCCGCAAACTGCTGAAAATGTAGCGGAACAGTTCAATATTAACCGTGCCGATCAAGACTTGTTTGCTCTAACCAGCCAACAACGTACTGCTGCTGCACAAGCACGCGGTTTCTTTGACAAAGAAATTATTGCAGTGGAAATTCCACAACGTAAAGGCGAGCCTGTCGTTGTTGCTGCAGACGAACATCCACGTGCATCAACCACAGCAGAAGCATTGGCAAAATTAAAGCCAGTGGTAAAAGCAGACGGTACTGTGACTGCAGGTAACGCGTCAGGTATTAACGATGGTGCGGCTGCCCTACTGATTGCTTCTGAAGAAGCGGTTGCACAACACGGCTTAAAACCACGTGCCAAAATCATTGCTTCAACTGTTGTTGGTGTTGAACCACGTATTATGGGCTTTGGTCCTGCGCCTGCAATCAAAAAATTGTTGGCACAAACAGGTTTGACCATTGAACAAATGGACGTGATTGAACTGAACGAAGCCTTTGCTGCACAAGCATTAGCATGTACTCGTGACTTAGGCATTGAAGATGGTTCAGAGAAAGTCAATCCAAACGGTGGTGCAATTGCTTTAGGTCACCCACTTGGTGCATCTGGTGCGCGTTTAGTCACTACAGCACTGAACCAACTTGAACAAACTGGCGGTAAATACGGTTTATGTTCAATGTGTATTGGTGTTGGTCAAGGTATTGCTTTGATTATTGAACGTGTTTAATCCTCATTAAAAGTTCCCCTTTCATAAAGGGGGATTTAGGGGGATTTATAAGATTAAGGATTTAAAAAAAATGCCAACTTTTACCTCAAATGATGCGCAAATCAATTACCAAACTTTTGGTGATGCTACAAAACCTGCACTGATTTTTTCAAACTCGCTGGGTACAAACTTCAAAATGTGGCAAGCACAGATTGATTTTTTCCAGCAAGACTTTTTTGTAATTTGCTACGACACACGTGGTCACGGTGCATCATCAGCTCCGCAAGGTCCATATAGCATTGATCAATTGGGTCAAGATGTTGTAAATCTACTCGATCACTTAAATGTTGAAAAAGCGGCATTCTGTGGTATTTCTATGGGCGGTTTAACAGGTCAATGGTTAGCGATTCATCGCCCTGAACGTTTTAATCAGGTGGTGGTGTGTAATACTGCGGCAAAAATTGGTCAAGAACAGGCTTGGAATGACCGTGCCGCATTGGTACGCGAACAAGGTTTACAACCGATTGCTTCGACTGCAGCATCACGCTGGTTTACTGAACCCTTTATCCAAAGCAACGCGACAGTGGTCAACAATCTTCAAAACGACTTGGCAGCTGGCAGCGCCGAAGGTTATGCGAGCTGTTGCGAAGCTTTGGCTAAAGCGGATGTACGTGAACAACTTAAAGACATCACTGTGCCTGTTTTAGTGGTTGCAGGTCAGCAAGACCCTGTGACAACAGTTGTCGATGGTCAATTTATGGTTGAACGTATTGCCAATAGCCAATTGTTTGAAATCAATGCATCGCACATTTCTAACGTAGAATTGCCAAATGAATTTAACCAAGCAGTGAAGCAGTTTATCCAAGCATAAAACTTCATTGTTATTGTTAATAAGTTAAAAGTTAAAAAATAGAGTTCTTTCGAGAACTCTATTTTTTATAGATGAATCTGCAGTTAGACGAGCTGGACTTAAACTAACTCCACCGCAATCGCTGTGGCTTCACCACCGCCAATACATAAAGATGCCACGCCTTTTTTCGCGCCTATACGTTGCAATGCATGAATGAGCGTCACAATAATACGTGAACCTGAAGAACCTAGAGGATGCCCCAAAGCACATGCACCGCCCTGAATATTCACTTTGGCAGGGTCTAAATCAAAAGCATCTATCGCAAGCATGGTTACCATGGCAAAGGCTTCATTAATTTCCCACAAATCTACATCGGCAACCGACCACCCTGCTTTATCTAGCACTTTTTGAATCGCCCCTACAGGAGCAAGAGTAAACTCAGAAGGATGTTGTGAATGTGTCGCGTATGCCACAACTTTTGCAAGCGGTTTTAAGCCACGCTCTGCCGCAACCACATCTGATGTAATCACCAGAGCAGATGCGCCATCTGAAATAGAGCTGGCATTGGCGGCTGTAATCGTGCCATCTTTTTTAAATGCGGGACGCAAACTGCTAATTTTATCGACTTTGGCATTTAACGGTTGTTCATCCTGATCGACAATCACATCACCTTTACGTGAATGAACAGTGACAGGCACGATTTCATTTTTAAAATAACCGTTTTGAATGGCTTCTACCGCGCGGTTTAAAGAGCGAATTGCGTATTCATCCTGCTGCTCACGGGTATAGTTTTTCTTGTCTGCCATGTCTTGCGCCAGCACGCCCATCGACAAGCCTGTTTCAGCATCTTCTAAACCTTCCTGAAACATGTGGTCTGTGACTTTGCCGTGTCCCATACGGAAACCTGCACGTGCTTTATCTAGCAAATACGGCGCATTCGACATAGATTCCATACCGCCAGCGACCACAATCTGCGCTGAACCTGCCTGAATAGCATCGGCTGCCTGCATAACAGCTTTCATGCCAGAGCCACAAATTTTATTGATGGTGGTTGCACCTGTACTATCGGGTAAACCCGCTTGACGCATCGCCTGACGTGCAGGGCCTTGCTTCAAACCTGCAGGCAATACACAACCAAAAATTACTTCATCAATGTCAGTCCCACTTAAACCTGCACGTGCAACTGCGTGTTGAATTGCAACCGCGCCTAAATCGGGTGCTGTACAACTTGCCAGTGAACCTTGAAAGCCGCCCATTGCGGTACGTACAGCATCTACAATTACAATCATTTTTAGTCCCTTATTACCGTCTTTTTAAAGTGATTACCGTAAAAGCCATGCTTTTTAAAATTACAAATAACATCCCTGTGAGTTAGCAAGTAATTCACGTTAAATGTAAATCAAAAGATGAGCATTGCAATCTCGCAAAGTGCTGAATTGCTATGCTTGATTGATCTTAGACTTTTAGGCCTTGCTTATGAAAAATAGAATAAAAGTTTTAGAAATCCAATTTTATTTCACTAAAATGACCTGTTTGGTTCAGTTTTATTGACAACCGATTTGGCTTATGGATTGTGCTATTTTTCACATGATATTTTTTAAATTCATTGGTTCACTGATGAACATACGTTAAAACTTACCTTTTCAAGACCTTGGTGCTATTTTCAAGTTGCTCAAACTGCACTAGACTCCAACATGCTTAATTGGTTGTAATTGGAATATTGATTGATGACGACTCTACGCCAAGAAAATTTCCGACGTCGTAAAGAGAAAATTTTGGCAATGGCTGAGGTTTTATTACTGGAAAATCATAATGATATTACATTAAGTGAGTTGGCTGCAGAGTTAGATATTGCCAAAGGCACAATTTATAAATATTTCAAAAGTAAAAATCAGCTCTATTTAGAGTTAATTATTTTAAATGAACAGCGTTTATTGGATATTTCCAAACAGTATCACCATAACTTTCAAACTTATGTTTCGCAGTACATGCTGTATAACATGCTTAATTCCAACCGTACGATTTTGCTGCACTCAATTGAAGAACGCTTAACCAATAATGAACGTAAACTAAATGAATTGTTTGAACAGTTATACGATATTCGTGAGCAGCGTATTTTAGAAATTAAGGACATCACCCAAGCCTATTTAGAGTCCTTTAACAGCGCGATGTCGATCCGTGATTATCTGTCTTATATTTGGACAGTAACTTATGGTGCGTCGTTATTACTCAATTCTACCCATTATCAAAAAGCTATTGGGTCACGTGAACGCTTAATCAAGCTATATATTAATCAAGCACTGATGACGCCAGATAAAGTATCTGCGATTGTTTGATTTTTACATAGTTAGCTTCGTTGGATTCATTGCTGATCCCGCTAAATATTAGCGTCTAATTAGAAAGAAATTTGCTTTTCAGAACGTATTAACTCACCTCATAAATTTATTCTCTAAATAAAAAATCCCAAAGTTCAAACTTTGGGATTTTTCAAATTCTTTTGACTGTCTAAAGACACATCATTCTGCACTAATATCTTCAAATAATACTGAAGATAAATAACGCTCACCACTGTCAGGTAAAATCACCACAATATTTTTACCTGCATTTTCAGGACGTACCGCCAATTTTGCAGCAGCAGCCATTGCTGCACCACTTGAAATACCGACTAAAATACCTTCTTGGGTTGCTGTTTTACGCGCCCAGTCAATTGCTTCAGCACTTTCAATCGCAATCACTTCATCCACCAAATCTAAATCTAGGTTTTTTGGAATAAAGTTAGCGCCAATCCCCTGAATTTTATGTGGTGCAGGCGTAATGGCTTCACCACGCTTGGCCTGAGCGATAATTGGAGATTCAGCAGGCTCGACTGCAACAGTATGCAATGCCTGACCTTTTACCTTTTTGAAATAACGCGAAATACCAGAAATCGTACCGCCTGTACCTACACCTGCAACAAGAATATCGACCTTGCCGCCTGTTGCTGCCCAAATTTCTGGGCCTGTGGTTTCTTCATGAATTTGCGGATTGGCAGGGTTATTAAACTGCTGCGGCAAATAATAAGTTTCAGGATGTTCGGTTGCCAAACGCTCTGCTTCATCCACCGCGCCTTTCATACCTTTTGCAGGCTCAGTCAGCACCAAATTTGCACCCAACGCTTTCAACACCTTACGGCGCTCAATACTCATGCTTGCAGGCATCGTTAGTGTAATCTCATAACCTTTTGCTGCAGCTACAAATGCCAAAGCGATTCCTGTATTACCACTGGTCGGTTCTACAATATGCATACCTGCTTTTAACACGCCACGTTTTTCAGCATCGGCAATTAAAGCAGCACCAATACGGCATTTCACAGAAAATGCAGGGTTACGGCTTTCCACTTTGGCTAAAACCGTTGCATCGGCAGAAATTAAACGGTTAATGCGTACCAATGGCGTGTTACCAATCGCTTCTGCATTATTGCTATATACGGCAATCCCTAAATTTGCTGGTGTTGAAAAAGCTGCATCTGTGGTCATGATTATTCCCTAAGTTATATCTATATAAACAAAATTTAAATTATCATACCTTTTTATAAAATTTTTGCCGATGTTTCACGAAAATTGTTTTATACAAAAATATGATTAGCTTTCAACAAAATGCGAATTAGAATAAAGAGATGACGACCTCAGTTTAATTGTCGATTTTCTCGGCACTTGGGTTTGAAATTCGCTATTTATTTTTTGACAATAGCAACACATAACAAAATGTAGGGAATGCAATGTCTAATAAACGTTACAGTCAGCTTTATCGTAATTTCACTAAAAAAATCTTAGATAAGATTGTGACGCCACAAGTATTAGGCACGACTGCAGAATTAGAACATCGTGTTGCACAAAGCTCTGAAAAAACACAATTTTGTTATGTGCTGCAAGATGCCTCTCTCAGCAATACCGTATTGATTGATCAGCAGACGCAATCTCGTGGTTTACCTTCTGTGTATGCGCCTTTAAACATTGCCGAGCATCAGGAAGACGATTCCATTTTGGTCTTGCGTGAGAAAAACCCACAGCACAGTGCTTATCACTACTCTGCTAAATTGATTCGACTCATTGAAACCTTAGAGCAACATCCTGAACATGATGTGTTGTTAGTTCCCGTAACTGTACTTTGGGGACGTTCACCCGAATACGAAGACTCTTGGTTTAAAGCATTATTTGCCGATGCATGGTCTACGCCAAACAAGCTTAAACAAACCATTAATATTTCGCTCTATTCACGTGATAACTACATCGAGTTTCATAAAGCAATTTCCTTACGTCAGCTTATTGAACAAGCCACACAACAACAACCACACTTATCGCCTGCGCACTTTATTGAGCAACATCTGGAACACAATTTTAATCAACACAAAGAAGCGATTTTAGGCCCAGACTTATCTGACCGCCGTAATTTGATTCATGCGTTGATGAAAAGTGAAGCAGTACAACAAGCTATTCGTAAAGAAAGTATCGAACAAAAAGTCAGTATGTTTGAAGCAGAAAACCGTGCTAAAAGCTATTTAACTGAAATTGTATCGGACTTTTCTTATTCGACTTTGCGTTTTGCTGAACTGGCACTGACCAAGCTTTGGACACAGCTCTATGATGGCATTGAAGTGCATCACTTTGACACGGTACGCGAACTCGCCAAAGACTATGAAATCGTCTATACCCCTTGTCATCGTAGCCACATCGACTATTTGTTGCTGTCTTATGTGATTTTTAATCGTGGCTTGATGGTGCCGCATATTGCAGCAGGTATTAATTTAAATTTACCAATTGTGGGTCAATTAATGCGTGGTGCAGGTGCGTATTTTATTCGCCGTACTTTCAGCGGCAATGAATTATACACCTCGGTATTTAAAGAATATTTACACAGTTTATTGTCACGCAACACCCCACTCGAATACTTCATTGAAGGTGGACGCTCACGTACAGGTTTATTGTTACCGCCGAAAAAAGGCATGTTGTCGATGACCATTCAAAGCCATTTACGCGGAGCAACCAAACCAATTGCATTTATTCCAACGTATTTTGGTTATGAAAAACTGATTGAAGGCACATCTTATTTAAATGAATTAAACGGCAAACCGAAAGAAGCCGAATCTTTATGGGGTATTTTAAACTCTGCCCGTAAAATTGAAAAAGTCTTTGGTCAGGTCTATGTCAACTTTGGCGAACCTGTATTTTTAGATGATGTTTTAACTGCCAACCAAGCACGCGATGTAAAACTGAACATAAATGATGAACTACCGACCTCTGTGATTCACACGGTAGATCATACTGCGCATGCAATCTTGGAAAATATCAATAAAGCGGTGGTGATTAACCCAATCGCCCTCATCTCTCTGATTTTATTAAATGCCGATCAGCATGCATTGAAACAAGATGAGCTGCTCGCCCGAATTGAACAATATCGACGTTTGCTCAAACAATTGTGCTACGACCCACGTATGATTATTACGGGTTTAAATCCACAAGAAATTATTGAATATGCGCTAAAACTTAAACAAGTTGAGCGTTATAACCAAGATGGTGTAGAACAGATTCGAGTCGCAGAAAGCCAAAAAATCTTATTGAGCTATTTTAGCAATAATATTTTGCACTGCTTTATTTTGCCTGCGTGTGTAGCATTAATTGTGCAGCAGTTTAATGAACAAAATTTAGCATTATCATGCGCAGATTTAATGCAAAAACTGCAGGCGATTTATCCATATTTGAAGCAAGAGTTTTTCTTGGCATGGACGGCGCAAGAACTTTCTCAAGAAATCGAAAAAATTGTGGCGTACTTTATTCAGCAAAATTGGGTTACAGAAGCAAATCTGCAATTACAGCCGAACCCAGCTACACAGCATGAACTCTATGCCTTAGCTGAACTGGCAAAACCAAGTTTAAATAATTTCGTATTGATTCAATGGCTTTTGCAGCGTTATAGCGCACACATCCCTTTAAATCTGAAAGTTTTGGAAAAAATGACCAAAACCGTATTACAACGCGCTGCAGATTCTGCACAATTTAAGTCTGCATATTATTTTGATAGTGCCACCTTAAAAAGTTTTATCAGCAGTTTAGATCAGCAAGCCTTGTTGCAACACAATGCTGCGCAGATAAGCCTAGATGATACTTTTAGTGCCAAAATGTCTGAATACTTTGCTTGGTATAACCCAGAAATTCACGAGTTATTAGCTGCATCGAGTGAATTTAGTGAGAAAGAATTAAAAAGTTTTGAACAGGTGAAAAAATAGGTTTTATTGTAACTCAGCCACTTTTTTATCAACTTTTTGATTAGAATATCAGCCCATTATTTATGATTGGCTGATATCTTTTCTTAAATGATACTTGTTCTCATATATAAATAATGATTTATGTTATATAATTTATCTTCCACTCCCGCCTAATATATATTGGGTTAGCTGTAAATTAAGAGAATAAAACAATGAACGATGGTCTTGAAATCACATCAATGCGTGAATCTGCGGATACCGTTGTTGGAATTTTAAAATCTTTGGCGAATAGTGACCGTCTTTTAATTCTTTGTCATTTATCTCAACAAGAATTAAACGTATCGCAAATTGAAGAAATAACTCAAATTCATCAGCCTACTTTATCGCAACAATTAATGATGCTGCGTAAAAGTGATGTGGTGAATACCCGCCGTGATGGCAAGCAAATTTTTTATTCAATTAAAGATGAAAAAATGGTGCAGGTACTTAATACCCTCTATGCACTTTATTGCCCGCAGGTCTAAATGATAATGCCTGTATTATCAGGCATCACCATAAAACTTGAATACTCTCCTGCTATTTCAAAGACTTCTTAGCATTTTTTGTTCATAATATATCTAAATTTATGATTTAGATTTCAGTATGTCAGATTTCAATTCACGTTTGGCTCGTGTACTGCCTGCTTGGCAATGGCTGCGAAAATACAATGCAGAAACATTGAAATCTGATCTGCTGTCTGCGTTTATCGTCATTGCCATGCTTGTACCTCAAGGGATGGCTTATGCCATGCTTGCAGGTTTACCTCCTGTCATGGGTTTATATGCCAGCGTGATCCCCATGATCATGTACGCCTTGGTTGGTGGCAGTCCAACCTTGTCCATTGGCCCAGTCGCCATTATTTCCATGATGACCTTTGCGACGCTCAATCCATTATTTGAAGTCGGCTCGGCAGCTTATATTCAAGCAGCCTGTTTACTTGCTGTGATGGTCGGCATTATTTCGCTACTTTTAGGGATTTTTCGCTTCGGTTTTTTAATTCAACTCATTAGCCATCCTGTTATTAAAAGCTTCATTATTGCCTCTGCATTAATGATTGCGATTGGACAGCTTAAATTTGTGTTAGACATCCCCCTTAAAGCCAATAACTTACCTGAGTTCTTATACAGCTTTTGGAAATATGTGGGACAAACCCATTTTTATAGCGTGCTCTTGGGTGTTGCTGCCATTTTATTTCTAATTTATGCCCCTAAAATCATCAACAGTAATGCCATTCGTGAGCGTGTTCGAGGTAGCGGCTTTATCTTAAAAGCCTTGCCATTGGTATTGGTGATCGGTTCAATTGCTTTGGTTTATTCATTGCATTTGCAACAAATCGGCATTAAAACAGTCGGAGAAATTCCTTCAGGATTTCCGCCTATTCAATTCCCTGAATGGAATGCACAACTTGTTCTACAACTCCTTCCTGGCGCAGCCATGATTGCCATGATCAGTTTTGTGGAATCTCTGTCTATTGCGCAAGCCACCGCCTTACAACAACGTAGTCACTTAAATAGCAATCAGGAACTGATTGCACTCGGTTTAGCCAATTTTGGCGCAGGTGTTAGCTCCTCTTTTCCCGTCACAGGCAGTTTGTCGCGTACCGTGGTCAATGCCGATGCAGGTGCAAAAACACCCATGGCAGGTGTATTTACCTCCATCGTGATTGTTATTGTCAGTTTATACTTCACGGGATTTTTCCAAGACTTACCACTGGCTGTTTTGGCTGCAACCATTATTGTTTCAATTTGGAAACTGGTCGAGTTCCAATCTTTTAAAGAAACTTGGCGTTATTCCAAAGCCGATGGTCTGGCCATGTGGGTGACGTTCTTTGGTGTTGTATTCATTGATATTTCGACAGGTTTAATTATTGGGATTGTGTCCACCTTTATTCTAATGTTGTGGCGTATTAGCCGACCACATATTGCGGTAATTGGTTTACTTGAAGGCACACAACATTTTCGTAATATTCAGCGGCATCAAGTGCGTACCGCGCCACACGTGCTATCCATGCGAATTGATGAAAATCTAACCTTTTTAAATGCCAATACTTTAAAAGGCTTTTTTATTAATCAAGTCAGCCAAAACCCTCAGTTAAAGCATGTAGTGGTGAATTGTTCGAGTATTAGCAGTATTGATTTAAGCGCACTCGAAATGCTGGAAGATTTAAATCTTGAACTAAAAAAATTGAATATTTGTCTGCATTTTTCTGAAATTAAAGGCCCGGTAATGGACAAATTACAACACTCAAAACTTTTGCAGCATTTAAATGGAAAAGTTTTTTTTTCACATTATTTAGCCATGCAAGAGCTTGCGCCTGAACTGACTTAAAGATCAAGAAATTGATCTTTAATTTTATCTTTAAAACTGGATGTTCAACACACATACTTTTTGATCAATGAGTACTTTTATCTTGCTGAAATTTAAACAGTTTAATAAATATCACTTTTAAAAATATAGACTTAACTTTTAAATCAAAATTATTTTTAAGCACATGGATATTTCAGTATAAAATAGCCGCTTTTCTTTTACCTTATTTTCGTATGTTTTCAGCTTTTTTGCGTTTGAGTTTAGTCTCCCGAATTATGATTGCAATTGTACTCGGTGTGGCTGTTGCAATTTTATTTCCAGAATCTGCGCCTTATTTAAGCCTTTTGGGTGATTTATTTATTAAAGCCCTAAAGTCTGTTGCGCCAATTTTAGTGTTTATTTTGGTCATGGCATCCATTGCCAATTTTAAAATTGGAAGCAGCAATGCTTATATCAAACCGATTATGCTGATGTATGCGATTGGTATGTTCTTGGCTGCGCTCAGTGCGGTCATTGCAAGCTCACTTTTCCCAAGTACATTATTTTTAGATGTTGCGACACAGGCAGATTTAACACCGCCGGGTAGTCTTGCTGAAATTTTGAAAAACCTTTTACTTAGTTTTGTTGCTAACCCTGTAGTTGCCATTGCCGAAGCCAACTTTATTGGTATTTTGGCTTGGGCTGTGGCTTTAGGGATTGCCTTCCGCCATGCTACAGAGTCCACCAAAGCATTGTTGAATGATGCAGCCAATGCAGTCAATCGCGTTATTCGCTTGGTGATTAACTTTGCGCCTTTCGGTATTTTTGGCTTGGTTGCCGTGACATTTGCCGATGCAGGCTTGAGCACCTTAGCCAGTTATGCTCAATTATTGGCAGTCTTGTTAGGTACGATGTTCTTTGTCGCGTTGGTCATCAACCCAATCATGGTGGCATTTGTGACCCGCAGCAATCCTTATCCTTTAGTTTTTCAATGCTTACGCGAAAGCGGCATTACTGCTTTCTTTACCCGTAGTTCTGCAGCCAATATCCCTGTCAATTTAGACTTAGCCAAGCGTTTAGGCGTACAGGAATCAACCGCGAGTGTTGCAATTCCGTTAGGTGCAGTAATTAACATGGCAGGCGCATCAGTCACCATTACCGTTTTGACCTTAGCTGCAGTAAATACCTTAGGGATTTCTGTCGATTTTAGCACCATGCTGATTTTATCTGTGGTTGCAACGGTGTCGGCCTGTGGTGCTTCAGGCGTTGCGGGCGGCTCGTTACTGCTGATTCCTGTAGCGTGTGGCTTATTTGGTATTTCTTCAGATATTGCCATGCAAGTTGTTGCAATTGGTATGGTCATTAGCGTATTGCAAGATTCAACCGAAACTGCACTTAACTCATCTACCGATGTGCTATTTACTACTGCGGTTGACCGTGGTTTGAGTTAAGATACAATGCGTTAGGAAACTTACGCAATCACTCATTATGCCTTTTCAAACTTTACCCCTTTGGGTGCAATTTGGTGCTTTTTTTCTAGCCGTCAATGCTGGAATTATTAACGTACTCGGATTGGTGACCGTATTGCACCAGTCCGTTTCGCACATGACTGGTAACGTTAGTATCTTGGCGATGGCGCTAATCGACTGGAAACCAGAAGCCATGATTTTCTTGTTTCTGGTGATTTTGTGCTATGTGATTGGCTCATTTTATAGCGGCGTCATTTTAGGAAATAGCAATTTTCGCTTAGGGCGTCGTTATGGTTTGCCCATGAGTTTGGTGGCTTTTTTTATTTTAATCTGCTGGGTATTATTGCCTTATTTCCCACGTTATGCCCTGCTTTGGGCATCGGTTGCCATGGGCATACAAAATGCCATGATCAGCTACTATAAAGGCACCATCATCCGCACCACACATTTATCTGGGGTATTGACCGATTTAGGCTTAGCTCTCGGTTATCGAGTGCGGGGCTTACAAGTTGAAAAAAGGCGTATTGTTTTACACCTACTGATTTTAATTGGTTTCTTTGTGGGTGGATTACTCGCTGCAGCCATTTATCCTACATTTAAACTGAATTCTTTTCTGGTACCTGCAGGACTCAGCCTAAGTTTGAGTTTGGTGTATTGGATTATTTATTTTCGCTATCGACATCTTCAACATTAAGTTTCGGAAATTATCATGGTTAAAAATGCACTACAGGCACAATTGCTCAAAGCGGGTTTAGTGGATAATAAAAAAGCAAAAAAACTGTCTAAACAAACCTTACACGAACAGCGCACAGGTGAAAGTAAAGATGCTGAAGTGAAAGCCAAAATTGCACAGGCACAGCAAGAAAAACTCGCCAAAGACCAAGCTATTGAGCAAGAAAAGAAAGCCGCTTTACAGGAAAAAGAACTGAAAGCAGCAATTATGCAAATGATTCAGCAGCATAAAATTCGTGATACCGATGGTGAAGTGGCTTATCAGTTTTTAGATGGCAAGATTAAAAAAGTGTATATCAATCAACAAATTTACAATGCACTCGTGGCAGGTAGTTTGGTGATTGCCAAAGAAAATGACAGTTATGCGTTCCTGCCTAAAGCTTTAGCTGAACGTATTAATAGCAAAATGGAAGGCTTTATTATTGTCAATAATGCCGAGAAAAATGAAGCCACGACAGATGAAGAAGATCCATACGCAGCCTATGTGATTCCAGATGATTTAATGTGGTAGATCACGCAAGTATTTATGCAAATATTTATGCTAGGTATCTATTCAAAGCCAGTATCTGTACTGGCTTTTTTATTATGACTGCAACTTGATTGAAAACTTTCAGTAAAAACAAATAATTGAAATGTAGCAAAAAGTTACTCAGCCTTCAAATTTAAACTTTAGTCGATACACTATCTAACAATTTCATACATCAATGAAGAATTAAGGTGAATTGCAGGCCAAAATTCTAAGTGCCGTGCAGACGAAAATCAGCAACCTTAAAGCGAGGACCTTTTGCAAGAATTTAATTTTATTCAAAATATTCAGGAATGGTATAACCAATACCCTTGGTTAGAAATGCTGACCTCACTCAGTATTGTGATTCTACTGGCAATTTTAGCCAACTTTATTGCCAAGCAAATTGTAGTGCGCGGGATTCGCAAACTGATTTCTAAAATGACCTTTGCCAATAGTGAAATTATTTCACAGCATAGTGTCATCCGACGTATTGCCAACATTGTCCCAGCTGTCGTGATTATGAACGGCATCACCACCGTACCGCATTTGTCAGATAAAGTAGAAAGCTTTGTGCAAATGGGTGCGCAAGCCTTTATATTCCTGACCATTGCATTGGCAATTTCTGAATTTTTAAATATTTTTAACCTGTTCTATCAACGCAACCCTAAGTCACGCAACAAGCCAATTAAGGGCTATTTGCAGTTAGTTAAACTCATTATTTATGTGGTCTGTGCCCTCATGATTTTAGGCACTTTCCTGAAAAAAGATGTGTTTACCTTACTCGCAGGTTTTGGTGCGATGGCTGCTGTTTTGATGTTGGTTTTCCAAAATACCATTTTATCTCTAGTGGCTTCGGTACAAATTTCTTCCTACGATATGGTACGGATTGGTGACTGGATTGAAATGCCTTCTTTAAATGCCGATGGTGATGTCATTGATATGTCATTACATACAGTCACCGTGCAAAACTGGGATAAAACCCTGACCACTATTCCAACCAATAAACTCATTACCGATACCTTTAAAAACTGGCGTGGCATGCAGGAAGCTGGTGCCCGACGTATTAAACGTGCCATTTTAATTGATCAAAGTTCTGTGCACTTTATGACTGAACATGAACAAAGCAAACTTAAAGAGTTTTTGTTATTGGATCAATATTTACATAGCAAAAATGAAGAAATTGAGCAGTTTAATCAGCAGTTAGCAAATCAATCACAATACAACCAACGCCGTTTAACCAATTTAGGGACTTTCCGCGCCTATGTTGAGTTTTATCTGAAACAACATCCAGGTATTAATCAATCTCAGTCATTGATTATTCGTCAACTACAGCCAAGCAGTGAAGGTTTACCACTAGAAATTTATGCCTTTACCAAAACCACTGCATGGAAAGAATATGAAAGTATTCAATCCGATATTTTTGATCATTTGCTGGCAATTATTCCGGAGTTTGGCTTAAAAGTGTATCAAGCCCCATCGGGTTCAGATTTAAAGCAAATTGCTGCACCATTTAAAGCAAGTTCTGTCCAAAGTCTAAATCCTTTAGAAATTGACGAGGCATAATTATGGATTTATTGCTGAGCCATGTGTCGCAAAATGCTTGCATGGCTCAGTAGCCGTTTTTATTTTCAGCAAGACGATAAAATTTTCATTAAATTAAAATGCACTCGTACACTCGTATATGAATAAGAGAAAATAAAGTCTTATTTGTAAGAGCTTTGTTGAAACAAATATCTAACACTATGTTTTAATTATATTTAAATTTCCTCAAACCTTTAAATCACAGCTTGCTCCAAATTTATGTAATAAGGTCATTGCCGGTTGAAAAAGTCTAATGATTCTAAGAATTCACCTAACTTTTCAACTCACTAAAATGTGTCGCTCTTGTTAATTGATTCTGGATTCGAAAAATGATCATCAATAATTCGTCTAATGAAAGATTGAAATTCACTACTTTTGTGCTTTAGCGCTCTAGATGATCAATACACGCGCTACAGGATGAGGGGTACGAGTTTATAAAAGATCTCTAATAGACCAAATAATGAAAAGTTTAAGGCAGGACGCGGTACAACGTCGCAAAACATTGTTCTGCTTTTTCATTACTACAGAAATTAATGGTGTGCGCATTTTTCCATTTTACAAAATATTGTGAAATATCGCCTGTTTGGTCTTCCTGATAACCAGAACAATCCACTTCATTATTGTCATATTTAACTTGCAAAATTAAAGCCGGTAACGAATTTGCAGGGTCTTGTGAAGGTTGATAATCATATACACCTGCAGACCATTCTTGACCGCTTTTAATCACCACATCGCTATTACTTTTAAAGTTGTAATATTCAATACATTTACGATTATTTGGGATTTGCATGCCCCACAGCCCCACAATTTCTGGACGGGTCACCACACGAAATTTATTGGTCGTTTCTGCTGCTACTGGCGTTAACTTGGCTGAATCTATTGTTGTATTTTCATTCGCAATCGCGCAGACAGAACATAAGCTTAAAACTGTGGTTAGATATATTTTTTTCATACATTTATTTAAAGATATAAACCGTTTAGACAACTTAGCATATTTTTAATCCAAATCTGCAAGCAAAAACATAACACAACAATTTTATTTAACAAAAGTGTGACTCAGTTTACATTTAATCGACTTTGTAGGTAATGGTTATTTGATATGATCGCGTTTCTGTTGTGAGTGTCACACTCATTCAAGTTTTTTTCTTAATTATCAACCCATTGCAAAAGTGAGTTTAGTACTTGCAAAACTTTAGCATACCGCAAACTATATCTTCGACTCAAAAGCAAATATTTGCCTTTGGGCTGCTTGCCGTTGTGGTATTTTTTGCTTGTTTATTGGGTATTTTTACTCGCCCGCTTAGCTACTTTTCGTTTTTTTGGCCAACCAACGCCCTCTTGTTAGGTCTACTCATTCGCTTTCCATCTTTAAAAAGTTTTGGTGGAATTTTGGGTGCATTTATTGGCTATATGGGTGCCGATTTAGTTACAGACAATACCTTGCTGATGACGCTAGGTTTAACGCTTTCAAACTTTGTTGCTGTTTTTAGTGGGTTGTTTTTCTTTAATTTTGCCCGCGCTAAACTTCCAGCGAGCAATAATAATGTGTCAGAGCTATATCCACATATTATTGCTGTAACTTTAGGCTGTTTCTTTGGGGCTTTATTTGCCATTCTTCTGCTGCCAAATTTGCCGCACACCTTTATGTTAAAAGAAAATCGTTGGATTGATTTTTTTACTTGGTGGTCTGGTGAAATTTTAAATGCGGTAATTGTCTTACCTTTAATTTTGGCTGCCCCAGGCTGGTCTAAATTCAAAAAACTTATAAATAATCAATATGCTAAAGAAACTCAAATTCAGGATATCTTGCCCTTTTTTGCATTACTGATCTCTATCGCCTGCACCCATATTTTCTATGGGCCAGGCGCACTATTATATCCATTGGCTGCGTTAATTTGGGCAGCTGCCAGCTATCAACTTTTTAATTTGGCACTGATTAATAGCTTGGTCTGTTTAACTCTGTATCACAGCGTCACAGGCTTGTTTATAGATCAAGTGAATTCGAGTTATTTAACCACCATTATTTCTATTCGTGTGGGTTTAATTATTTTAGGTCTTGCCACGTTAATTTTATGTGTGATTAGCCAAAACCGAAATCAGTTGTATAGAGAAGTATTGTATTTGGCAAATCATGACAGTTTAACCGAAACACTGAACCGCCGTAGTTTTACTCAGTTAAGTGAAAAAGCTTTAAAGCATAAAAACAATCATTCATTGTCTTTAATTATGTTAGATATCGACGATTTTAAAAAAATGAATGATCAATATGGGCATTAT
Source organism: Acinetobacter sp. YH12136 (assembly GCF_013418545.1). Lineage (NCBI taxonomy): Bacteria > Pseudomonadati > Pseudomonadota > Gammaproteobacteria > Moraxellales > Moraxellaceae > Acinetobacter > Acinetobacter sp. YH12136. The sequence continues at coordinate 4,881 of NZ_VPBV01000010.1, read as the reverse complement.
GTCGGTGACCGTGCTTTGCAACATCTCTCTAACATCGTTAAAAGCAATTTACGTGATCACGATTTATTTTGTCGCATTGGTGGTGAAGAGTTCATTATTTTGCTGAACAATAATAACTTAAATAAAACTCAACGCATTGCAGAACGTATTCGTATGTGTATTGAACATCAAGCGTTAAATTTAGAAAACCTTGAACCCATTCATTTTACAGTAAGCATGGGCGTGTCACATACACACTTACCCACCAATCTCCCTTTACAAGATTTAATTATTCAGGCAGATCAGGCGCTATATCAGGCAAAAATGCAAGGTCGTAATCGGGTCATTCTTGCTTCTTAAACAAAAATAGCATACAACATCAATTTGACAATACAGATTTTCAGGATTGAAATGAAACTTGCAGAATACCTCCAATATGATGCTTTAGGCTTGGCAGAGCTGGTTGCCAAAAAGGATGTTCAGGCCTCAGAATTATTAGATATTGCGTTACAACGTGCTGAACAAACCAATCCACAATTAAATGCCATTATTATTCCTATGCATGAACATGCACGGCAGCGCACACAAACAAAATTAACAGGCCCATTTGCAGGTGTGCCCTTTTTAGTCAAAGACTTATTTCAACAATATGCAGGCTATCCGACTTCATTTGGTTGTCAGGGTTTAAAACGTGCGCATCATCTTGCAGAACAAAATGCAGAAATTGTAAATCGTTGGGAAAATAGCGGAATCGTTACCTTTGGACGTACCAACACGCCTGAATTTGGGATTAAAGGGATAACCGAGCCAGATGCTTGGGGTGCATGTAAAAATCCATGGAATTTGAAACACAATAGTGGTGGTTCTTCTGGTGGTTCTGCGTCTGCAGTTGCGGCAGGTATTGTGCCGATTGCAGGGGCAAGTGATGGCGGTGGTTCAATTCGTATTCCTGCGTCTTACTGTGGTTTGTTTGGTTTAAAACCAAGTCGTGGACGCACCCCGTGGGGGCCACAACTCAGTGAAGCCATGCATGGTGCAGCGATGCAACATATTTTAAGTAAAAGTGTACGTGACAGTGCGGCAATGCTCGATGCAACGCATGGCGCAGATGGTCATTCACTTTTCAAAATTGAAGCTCCTGAACGCAGTTATTTAGATGCAATTCAGCAAGCGCCAAAAAAATTAAGAATCGCATATTCGACCCAATCTCCGATTGGTACAGCTGTTTCACAAGATGCGATCAATGCCATTCAAAAAACCGTACAGCTTTTAGAATCTTTAGGGCATGAAGTTGTTGAAGACCGTCCGGCTATTGATGGTATGCAATTGGCCAAAGATTTTATTACCACATGGTTTAGCCAATTTGCTTATTTAATTGCTGAAATTCAAACTCGCCTGCCAAATCATTCCGATAATTTTGAGCTCGACTCTTTGGCTTTGGCTGCCTTTGGCGCAAAAACCACGTCAGTAGATTACATTCGTAATTTGAATAATTGGGGGGTATATGTCGCGCAAATGAATCAATTCTTTGAGCGTTATGATTTATACCTCATCCCTGCAACTGCCTCAGTTGCACCAAAAAATGGCGAAGTTAAAACTCCTGCATGGCAAAAACCAATTTTAAAAACACTATTACATGCAGGTAAAGCACATTGGTTAGCGCAAGGTAAATTGGTCGATCGCATTGTCAAAGAAAACCTAAAATGGGTGCCATTTACTCAACTTGCCAATATTACTGGGCTGCCAGCAATGTCTGTGCCATTGTATTGGAATAAAGATAACTTACCATTGGGTTCGCAGTTTAATGCGCCTTTTGCACGTGAAGATGTGCTTTTACAACTGGCTGCACAACTTGAAACGGCTCAACCGTGGTGGCATCAATACGCTAAAATCCGTATTTGATGTAGCAATGAGTAAGAAGCAAGCAAACTATGCTAATCCAACGTTGCTTGCTTCTATTTTTGATAAAAGAACGGTATCACTGCAAAATCACCAATCTAGGCTTTCGTATCGCTCGACATTAACTGCGATTCTAATTGCTTTGGCAATCCCCAAATAAAACACAGACCAATCAGTGTAGATAATCCTGCAAAAATAAAAATCCATTCGCCTGAAACAATATCCCAATAATGCCCTGCCAAAATACTCCCCAGTGCAACCCCTAACCCCCACATGGTACTGTAAAGTGCTTGCCCGCGACCTTGTTGCCCTGCAGAAAAGTTTTGAAAAATCACCCGCATGGCAATGATATGAAATAAGCCAAAACTAAAGGCATGAACACTTTGTGCAAAAAATTGCGCAAAAAATATGGATGGAAATAAACCGACAATTACCCAGCGTAAGCCTGTCAAAATTAAACATACTGCAACCAGTGAACGCCAAGACCAACGCTTTAAAAACAAACTTGCGTAGGCAAACATAATAATTTCAGCAATCACTCCGACAGACCACAAGAAACCGATCTGACTTGTGCTAAAGCCTGCCTGACTTAAAAAATTACTGTAGAAACTATAAAATGGCGCATGCGAAAACAGTAAAATCAATTCAATTATAAAAAATGAATAGACTACTGGGCGCTTTAAAATAGGCAATAAGGGTTCAAGTTGTTTTTGTGCAATGGGTGCGGAGCTTGGTTCTTGAATACTGAATGACCATAGAAATGCCAGTAAAGAAATACTGAGTAGCAACATCGGTAACATGGAGATTGGTATAATTTCCAAAATAGCACCTATGCCAAAAACCCCGACAATAAAACCTATAGAGCCCCATTTACGCACTTTGCCATAGAGTTCCGCACGTTTCTCGCCCAACCAAAACAAAGTCACGCCTTCAAATTGTGCCAAAATTGCGTTTTGGAAAAAGCTAAAAATTAGCATGAGTAATGCAACAGACTGAAAGCTATTCGGAACAATAAAAATCAGTAACCAAATACTGGCTTCCATCCAAGTTGCGATGCGCACCAAAAGCATCCGTTTGCCTGATTTATCGGCAATCCATCCCCAAATAAAAGGCGCGAAAAAGCGCGTTAAAATGGCAATAGAAGATAAAACACCAATTTCCTGATAATTAAAGCCCTGATCTTCTAAATACAGGCTCCAAAAAGGCAAAAACGTCCCAACAATTGCGTAGTAGAAAAAGTAGAATCCACCTAAGCGTGTCGATATATTCAAGGCTTGCATCAATGTGTATTTCCTTGATTTTTCAAACACATAAATAAGTGCATTATCTGACCTGATCTAAAATTTTATGACAACCGATATATTAATACTGTAGTCCTTTAATTTTGAGTGATTGGCTGATTAAAACGCAAAACCCTGAAAATCAGAGCAAAATTTCAGGGTAATATTGAGAAAATTTCTTAAAATTTTTAGCCGCAAGAAGCTTGTATAATAATTTTAGTTTTCGGATCGACCACCACAGTGACTCGATTCATACGATAATCCATTGTTACAGGCTGACCTGGTGCAACCATTCTCACAATTTCAGCTCGGGTAAGCGCTTTAATTTGTGTTTCAGTCAAACCTGTTTTACCAACTAACTGCGCAGCAGATTCTGGGACACAATTTTGCATGGTCTGTGGCACCTGAGTTTGTTCATTGATAGGCTGATTACTACACGCAGCTAAAGTTGCCACACTTAAAACAGCCAAAACACTATATAACTTTTTCATGTTGATACTCGTTTTTAATTTCTTCAAACCAACTCAAAATAACATAACTGATTAAATATGCAGTAAATTTACTGAATAAAACTGTGATGATAGTTTTATTGATCAAAATAAATTAGATGTAAGTTTGGATTAAGTTTAATTCTCAATCACACTTAAACTCAGTTTCATCCAATCAATTGCCTGTTGGCGACGCTCTTCTAAAGCATTCCATAGCGTATCTTGCGATAATATAGAATATTCCCCTTCGCGGCAGCTAAGTTCAGGCGCATTTTCATAGTCCTCAAGCCATTGTTCACTTTGATAATAGGCCTGTAATTCTTGCCAGAGCTTTTCTGCAGCTTGCCATTTTTGCTGCGCTTCTCTCATCTGTCGATGTAAATCATGCCATTGCTCATATTGTTGCTGTAAAACCTGAGCATCGTACATTTTATTTTTACTCATAGCTGAAATTCAAAAATTAAGATGACATGAGCGTACAATAATTCAAGATCAAGGAATGTGAGTGTATGTAGGTTTTATTTAAAGAAACATATATTGCTATATTTTTTTGCATTAATTTTAAAGAAGACAATTCCTGATTTATTTAGTCAACTTTAGCTTCATTACTTTCAGTAAAATTTAGTATAAAAGTGTAATTCCATCTTTTTATCAAAAGTTAAAGTCATTAGTATAAGTTTGCTTCAATTTTATAGAAAAGGTACAAAAATGAAATATATTTTAGGGGCAACATTACTTGCATTCGGTTTAATGGGATGTAACTCAAATTCAAATAATGAAGTGAGCCAAGAAAAAGTACAAAGTAATGCACCTGCAGAAACACAAGTTATTTATTTTAATGGCCCACAAGATTTAACCATTGAATTAAAATCTTCAGATAATTTTGAAACTGCAGAAATGGTAGATAATTCAGACACAGTTTATCATTTAAAACGTACTGTATCTGGTAGCGGTATTTTACTGAGCAATGATGATGGTGTATCTATTCACTTTAAAGGTGGTGAAGGAGTACTTGAGTTAGTCAAAGATCAGCCTATTAATATTACTGAATTTAAAAAATAGATTTTTTGCTGATTTTAGGCATACATAAGGACGAAAGTAATAATACTAACCTGAGTTCGATATAAAAAAAGAGTAGAAAAAAAGCCCTGTATTTGTAACATATTGGTTCTCAAGACAAAATGTGATAAAACAAGGCTTTTCAATGGATCATATTACCGAATTATTTTGTATTT